>JAFVRL010000393.1 GCA_017504325.1 Lentisphaeria bacterium
ATAGAGGTAAAAATCATATAATTTTCAAGGATAGAAAGATGACAAAATCTCCTGTTGCTTTAAGAAAAGAACTTATAAAGAACTGTCACAGGGTGGTGGTGAAAGCCGGTACAAGACTTCTCACCGATCCAGAATCCCTTTCCCGTATCATCCGGCAGATCGCCGACATCAGAAAAGAGGGGAAACAGGTGATCCTTGTTTCTTCCGGTGCGGTGGGTACGGGGATGAAACTTCTGGGACTCAAAAAGCGTCCTTCCGGACTTTCTGAAGTACAGGCTCTTGCGGCACTCGGTCAGGTGAAACTTATGGCGATGTATCAGGAGGAGTGTGCCAAACACGGCTTCCTTGCCGCCCAGCTTCTTCTTACTGCCGATGATCTCCGGGACAGGGAACGGCACATCAATACCCTCAACTGTGTGGAGACTCTTCTGTCCCAGAACATCCTTCCCATTGTGAATGAAAACGACCCGGTTTCAGTTTCCGGATTGAAATTCGGGGATAATGATATTCTTGCCTCCCTCCTTGCCTGCATGACAAGAAGTGATCTTACCATTATCCTTACAACGGTTGACGGACTTCTCACCCCCATGCCCGACGGCTCTTTCGGGGAGCGAATCTCTGTGGTATGCGGAGTAACCGATACCCAGCGGAACATGGCAAAAGGCACAGACAATGCGGAAATGAGTATCGGGGGAATGGCATCCAAGCTGAAAGCCGCCGATACCCTCAATGCCGCAGGAGAGGCATTGTGGCTTGCTTCCGGAAAAACTCCGGATATTTTAGGAGAGATCTTTGCCGGAAAAGATGTGGGAACTCTTTTCCTTCCGGCGGAAGGTCATACCCATAAACTGGAATCCAAAAAGAGATGGATCGCCAGTTTCTCCCGTATTTCCGGCAAACTTACCGTGGATAAAGGTGCGGCGACCGCCCTTATGGAAAAGGGCAGAAGTCTGCTTCCATCCGGAGTCATCAGTGTGGCAGGCTCCTTCAAACGGGGGGATGTGGTGGAAGTATGCGACAGTGAATGTAATCTTATTGCCAAGGGGCTGACCAATTTCTCCTCCACAGAATGTAAACTTCTTGCAGGCTACCAGTCCTCCAGTAATCATACCATCCTTAAATACCATGCGGATGAAGAGATCATCCACCGCAACAATATGTATGTATATAAGAACCACTGATTAAAGAAAGGTGACTCCCCCATGAAGATCTACATAAAGACATACGGCTGTCAGATGAATGAACGGGATTCTGAATCCGCCGCCGCCCTTCTTGCGGAAGCGGGTCACACCATCGTTTATACGGAAGAGGAGGCTGATGCGGTCATACTCAATACATGCAGTGTCCGGGAACAGGCGGAGATCAAAGCCATCGGCAAACTGGGGATCATGAAACGCCTTCTCTATGAAAAACCCCACATGATCTTCGGCATCATGGGCTGTATGGCACAGAGCCGGGGAGAGGAACTTCTGCAGAAGATCCCCCATCTGGATTTTGCTGTGGGGACAGATAATATCCATGCGTTGCCGGAGATTTTTGAAGATCTCGCAAAAGAGCGTGCAAAGATCCGCAAAGACGCCCGTTTCGGGGCGGATACTCCGGGGATCGACGCTCACAGAGTGGAGGAGGCAGATAAACCCTATTGTGCCTTTATCTCCATTTCCAGAGGATGCAACCGTTTCTGTTCCTATTGTATCGTGCCTTATGTAAGAGGAAGAGAACGCTGCAGGGAAGCGGACAGTATTGTGAAAGAAGCGGAAATGCTTGCAGAAAAAGGTGTGGTGGAGATCATGCTTCTGGGACAGAATGTTGCCGCTTACGGTATGGGGGATGTATTGCCGCCCATTCCGGATGACGAATCGCCGTTTGCGGATCTTCTGGAAAGGATCAGTGCCATCGAAGGGATCAGGCGCATCCGTTTCACCTCTCCCCATCCGGCATTTTTCAATAAGAAACTCATTGAAATGATTGCAAGACTTCCCAAAGTATGTAAAAATATCCATCTTCCCATGCAGTCGGGTTCCGACCGCATCCTTAAAGAGATGAACCGCCCTTACAATTCCGCACAGTATTATAAAATCGTGGAAGATCTGCGTTCACTTGTACCCCATATCAATTTTTCCACCGATATCATTGTGGGATTCCCCACGGAAACGGAAGAGGATTTCAATGCCACACACGCTCTCATGCACAAGGTGGGCTTTGACAATGCATTTATCTTCAAATATTCCCCACGGAAAGGAACAAAGTCGTCAAAAATGACTGATGACGTTCCCCAGGCGGAAAAGGAACGGCGCAATCAGGTACTTCTTGCGGAACTGGAAGAGACCAACAAAAGAAAAAATGCCGCCCTTGTGGGGGAAACTTTTGAACTTCTTGTGGAAGGTCCCAGCAAACGCAATGCTGAACGGTGGTCGGGAAGAACAGATACATTCAAAACTGTGGTATTCCCCAAACCGGAAAATATTAAAGAGGGTGATTTTATCCATGTAAAAGTAACTTCCGCCACCTCCATGACCCTTTACGGGGAAGTGGTGGAAAAATAAAAAAGTGTTACATTAACTGAAGGGAGAGAGAAATGTCCATTTTATCCGTACACAATTCCGGCCCCGTTCCCAAAAGTCTTTTTCAGAAAAAAAGGCATAATGCCATTTACGGGATCATGCATTTAGGTCTGAATACCTATACCAACAAGGAGTGGGGCTACGGAGATGAATCCCCGCTTCTTTTCGATCCGGAAAATTTCGATGCGGATAAAATCGTGAAGGCGTGTAAAGAGGGCGGACTTTCCGGGATCATCCTTGTATGCAAGCACCATGACGGTTTCTGTCTGTGGCCCACAAAGACGACGCCTCATAATATTACTGCCTCCCCCTGGAGGAAGGGAAAAGGGGATCTGGTCAGAGAAATGGCGGATGCCTGCCGCGCCAATGGACTGGAAATCGGTTTTTATGTTTCCCCCTGGGACAGAAATCACCCGGACTATGGCAAGAAAGAGTATCTGGAAGTATATCGGGAACAGCTGCGGGAGATCTTTTCCAATTACGGTCAGGGATTTGAACTTTGGTTTGACGGAGCCAACGGCGGAGATGGTTATTACGGCGGGGCAAGAGAGATACGCAGGATCGACGCCTCCACCTACTATGACTGGGAAAACACCTGGAAAATCGCCCGTGAATTACAGAAAGATGCAGCGATATTCAGTGACATCGGTCCGGAATTGCGCTGGGTGGGCAATGAGTGCGGTTTTGCCCATGAAGAATCTTTCGGTACTTACACCCCCAATCCGGCACGGGAGGGGATCGAACCCGCCCCCGGTCTGACCATCGGTCACGAGGGGATGAAAGGAACTTGTGACGGAAAATATTTTATTCCTTTTGAAGCGGATTTTCCATTGCGTCCGGGCTGGTTTTATCACCCTGAACAGGAGGGGAAACAGAGATCAGTGGGAACACTTGTCAATATCTATCTGCACAGCGTGGGATGCGGCGGTTTTATGAATATCGGGATCGCCCCGGATAGATCCGGAGTAATGACACAGGGGGATTGTGAGAGGTTGAAAGAATTTAAGCAAGCCATAGAATCCCTTTTTGAAAAGAAGGTCTTTGCAGGAAATATCGCAATAAAAGATAAGGCAGGTATTGTTGAATTCGGCAGAGAGATCTCCTTTAATTTCATGGAAATGCAGGAAGAGATGATCAAAGGGGAGAGTATCCGTTCCTATACGGTTTCCGTAAGAAAAAATGGAAAATGGGAAAAACTCCTTTCCGGAGAGGCTGTCGGTTTCAAACGGCTGAAGAGGGTAAAAAATACCTTCTGTGATGCCATCAGGATCACCATAGAGAAGACGACAGAATGGAATCCGGAAATATCCACACTTTTTCTTGGGTTGTATCAGGCGGAGGAAGAGCTGCTCAATTCCGCTTCCGGCATACCGGATCTGACAGAAAGGGAAGATTATCTGAAATTGTCTGCGCCAGTGATAAAAGGAATGGAAGCTGTCTGGACTCTTCCGGAAGAAAAAGAGATCAAAGGCTTTATTTTTACTCCCGTATGGCCCCACTCCTACGGGACTCCCACCCATTATAAACTGGAAATACTTGATGAAAACAATGTATGGCAGAAAATCTGTGAAGGGGAATTTGCCAATATCAAAGCCAATCCCATTGCCCAGATCACAGAATTTGCTCCGGTGAAAGCAATCAAACTGAAAATGACTGCATTGCAGACGGTTTATACAGTGGAAGAGATGACCGTTCAGGAAATGGGCGTTTTGTGCTGACATGAAAAATCTCAAGTTGATCCCGCTGTACTTTGACCGTCTTTACTCCCGTTTCGGGAAACAATACTGGTGGCCATGTAAAAGCGGGAAAAACTGGGAGATCATTACGGGAGCCATCCTCACCCAGAATACCGCATGGGGGAATGTGGAAAAAGCCCTGGAAAATCTGGAAACAGCAGGTATTGATTCTGCAGAAAAAATTTTGCTTTGTCCGGAAGAGGAGCTGCAGAGATATATTGCTCCCGCAGGATTTTTCCGTCAGAAAAGCATTTATCTCAAGATCATAGCGGAATTTTATTTGCAGAAGGAT
>JAFVRL010000394.1 GCA_017504325.1 Lentisphaeria bacterium
CCGTATCATACTGTCGGGGAATGCTTTTTCCCCTGCGACCATTAAGGGGGAATCCCAGATGATCCAGAGGACTTTTTTCTTTTTTCTGCCGGCAATTCTCTTTTGCAGATCCGATAGAATACTGTTGACTCTGCGGATCTCAAGGGTTGCCTCTTTTTCCTTTTTCAGAATTTTTCCAATGATCTCCACCCAGAAAAAATACTCATCCTTTCCTGTTGTCTGTTTCATTATGCATTTGATCCCGAAAGATGTCAGTTTTTTTGCGACGACCGGATTGATCAGATCGTTGGTAAGAAGATAATGGGGACGGAGGGAAAGGATTTTTTCCATATAAGGTTTGGCAAAATCACCGGCAACAGGCAATTTTTTTACGCTTTCCGGATAATCGCAGGCAGAGGATCTGCCGACAAGATATTTTTCCCCTCCCAGGTGACAGATGATCTCTGTTACCGCAGGAGAAAGAGAGATGATACGGCACTTTTCCTCCCCCCTCATGCAAAAGGGGAGGGAAAAAATGATAAAAAGCAGAATGATATTTTTCAGCATTTTTTATAATTCCGGGTCATAATATTTCTGTTCAAAGAAGCCGAGTCTTTTTCCGCCGTCACCGGCAAGGGAGAGTTTTATCCCCTTTTTCTCTATACTTTCCACGTGACCATCGATCATCCCGGCGGCAGCGCGTTTGCTGTGGCGGAAGTCGATGGTTCCTGCGGAAATCATACTGTTATTGGCAGTTCCGCCCCTGCCTTCCGGCGCACGGGCAAAATCCGCAGGTTCATATTTATTGCTTGAGGTATTCAGATAAGCGCAATCCGCAGTAATAAAAACATCGCTTGTACGTTTGATATGATTGATCTTATAACCATTCCATGCTTTACTTCCCCCGCCGTAATTCATTTCCGGTCCCAGAAACTCATTATAACCGTACCCCACAAATTTTGCATCCCAGGATGTTGCAGAATCCGTAAAGGTGGGACACTGGTAAACTTTGGAATTGCTTGCATTGAGATTCAATCCCAGAGTATCCGCCAATATTCCCGGCTGATTTTTATTCCAGGAAGCATCCATCCCCACATTCCAGTAAAGGGAGTTTCCATCATAGGAAACGCAGAAATACCCTTTGGAACTGTCCGTATAACTCAAATGCAGAAGTGTTACCTGCCTCTGATTGTTTACACAGGAGATGGCTCTTGCCTTTTCCCTTGCCGCAGACAATGCCGGAAGAAGCATTCCCGCAAGAATGGCGATAATGGCGATCACCACAAGAAGTTCGATGAGAGTAAAAGAGTGTACTTTTCTGCAATTTCTTTTGCATTTCCGTACAGAGATACCCGGCAAAAATTTTGCCGCCGTCAGGGCGTGAGCGTGCGTAAACATTTGTGTTTTCCTTTCTGTGTCATGCGCACACGATACAGGCAACGCAGAACCTGCATCAAAACATTAAGGATGTTCCAGGATCCGACTATACGGTTGCGCGACAGCTCCGGAATTGCACCGGGATTCACTTAAAACATCCAGCGGTATCCCATTAATATAGTGCTAAAATTCTTCTGTGTCAAATTTCCTTTGCTATTTTCTCTGCTCCTCCCTTGCATTTTTCTTTATATACAAGTATAGTAAATGCCGCATTACACAAACATCCTGAAAAACAGGAAAAAAAGGAGAAAAAATGAAAACATTTCTTGGGATCGGGCTTGGCCCCATTCAGACCGGTATCTTTGTTTCCGGTGCAAGTAAAGGCGGATTTGACCGTATCGTTATCGCGGAAGTGGATGATTTTGTCCGCAATGGTGTAAACAATAACGGCGGAAAAATCACAGTAAATATCGCTGCAAAAGACCATGTCTTTCAGGAGGAATACAAAAATCTGGAAGTCTATTCCCCCGCTGATCCGGAAGGAAAAGAAAAACTTATTGCAGCTGCCGCTGAAGCACAGGAGATCGCTACTGCTCTTCCCAGCGTGAAATTCTTCGGTCCCACCGCTGCATGGCTGAAAGAAGGTTTCCGCCGCAATCCGGAAAAAGTACGCTACATCTATACTGCCGAAAATGACAACCATGCCGCTGAAAAACTGGAAGCGGAAATTGCAGAAAAATTCCCCAATACCTACTACCTCAATACCGTGATCGGCAAAATGAGTGACGTGGCAAGGGATGCCGATTGCGCCAGCCGCAATCTTACCGAACTTTTCCCCGGTGCCGGACGCGCCCACCTCGTGGAAGAGTTCAACTGGATCCTGATTTCCGATGCTCCCGGCGTAGCAAACCGTGCTGTAAAGAGTCTTTATGAGAAAACTGACCTCTTCCCCTTTGAATTTGCCAAACTTTACGGTCATAATGCCACCCACTTCCTTATGGCGATCATTGGAGCCTCCAAAGGGCTGGAAAAGATGTCCGAACTTACGGCACACCCTGAAATTCTGGAAATCGGTCACAAGGCATTTGTGGAAGAATCCGGAGTTGCCCTCTGCAAAAAATATGCCGGTGTGGATGATATGTTTACAGAAGAAGGGATGCGTAATTACGCAGAAGGACTTATCGACCGTATGCAGAATGTCTATCTTTCCGACTCCATCTCCCGCGTGATCCGTGACATCCCCCGGAAACTCTCCTGGGATGACCGTGTCGTGGGAACCATGCGTCTCTGCCTGAGTCAGGGGGTCAAACCTTTGAACTTTGCCAAAGGAGCTTTGTGTGCTGCCCGTGCTGAATTCGGCAACGATGTGGAAGCCATCAAAAAAGGTCTTGCCGCCAACTGGGATAAAGATATTACTTCCGGTGAAGCCAAAGAGGTTCTGGATCTCATTCTCTCTGCAGAGATCTGATCCTTATTTCTTACTTTTTTCTGAAAAAGAAGCTGCCGTAAAAAAATGCGGCACTTCTTTTTTTTTATGTTGTTTATCCTTGGCGGAGGTGTTTTCAGGAGCTTATCCGCCAAAATTGAACAATAATCGACAATAGAATAAAGATATTATTTTACAAAACAATATGTTTTTTACCCGGAGGAGTTTGCAAACCGCCGCAAAACATGCAATAGAACAAAATATACAGCGTTCTTGAAAATATGGCGTTTCAACGGAGAGAGGATCATTATTCTTTTCCAACATTTGAAATTACAGTCGAATATAAAACTGCAGAAATCCAAGTAATACTGTTGCTGTGGGCAAATCCGTATCCGGGTGAGGTGTGGTGAATGATACGATTACGGATAAAAGAAATGAAATCCTGCCGGGAGGATCATAATTTAAATTTCTGTTATTCCTTTCGTGGATTCAATCATTTGAAACAAACGACAAAGATCAAACAGGATCAGAAAATGGTGCGCAGCGCGGGACTTGAACCCGCAAGCCTTGCGGCGCTGGGACCTAAACCCAGTGCGTTTGCCATTTCGCCAGCTGCGCAATGTGTAAAACAATCATAAAAAAATACCCGGAAGCGGTATGACCGTCCCGGGCATTGTAAAACAATAATAAATTTTCCCGGAGGAAGATTTATTCAGCAGTAGCAGGAATGACTTCCACCATGCGTTTGCTCTTGAGGAAGTTTACGGTTCCATCTTTAAGAGCAAAAAGGGTGAAATCTCTGCCGCAACCAACATTGTTGCCTGCATGGAAACGGGTTCCGCGCTGACGGACAATAATGGTTCCGGTTGTGACGAATTCTCCGCCAAATGCTTTTACACCCAACATTTTGGGCTGACTGTCGCGTCCGTTACGGCTGCTGGACTGGCCTTTCTTATGTGCCATGATGCTTCTCCTTTTGTTGTTTATGTATAAGTATTCTTTGTTTTCTATTCACAGGGAATATAATATACACCCATTTGACGATTTTTCAAATGTTTTCAGAAAAAATATTCCCTATCTCCCGAAATTTTCTTTCCCTGAAGGCTTTTTTCAGGAATTTTTTGTCTCACTCTGTTTCCGGATCTCCGCTCTGCGGATCTTGCCGTTGCTGGTCTTGGGCAGTTCCTTGACAAATTCCACCACACGGGGATATTTATAGGGAGCAGTATTGGTCTTGACATATTCCTGGATCTCTTTCACCAGCTCGTCAGAGCCTTCCTTGCCCTTCACCAGAACGATGGTGGCTTTCACAACTTTTCCACGGACAGGATCAGGTACCCCGGTAACAGCACATTCCAGAATATAAGGAAGTTCCATAAGTACACTTTCGATCTCAAAAGGTCCGACTCTGTAACCGGAGGTCTTGATGATGTCATCCGCACGCCCCAGATACCAGAAATATCCTTCCTCATCCTTCCAGGCAAGGTCGCCGGTATGGTAATAACCGTCATGCCATGCTTTTGCCGTATCTTCGGGAGCATCGGTATAGCCGCAGAAAAGTCCGATAGGATGACCGATGGGATCGCCCTTCACGCAGATCTCTCCGGTATCACCCATGGGAACAACTTTTCCGTCGCCGTCCAGAAGATCGATCTTGAACTGGGGATTGACTTTCCCCATGGAACCGGGTTTGGGTTTGGTATTGCCCACCGTTCCGATAAGAAGAGTGGATTCCGTCTGTCCGAACCCTTCAAAGGGAAGATGTCCGGAAAATCTTGCAAAGGCTTCACTGACTTCCGGCGGCATGGCTTCCCCGGCAGTGGAAACATGTTCCAGAGTGGAAAAGTCATACATGGAAAGATCTTCTTTCGCAAGGAAACGGAAAATTGTGGGAGGCGCACAGAATGTGGTAATACCATACTGTTTGAACATGGGCAGCATATCCGCCGCATGGAAACGGTCGAAGTCGTAAATAAAGATCCCTGCTTCACACAGCCACTGACCGTAGATCTTGCCCCACATGGATTTTGCCCAGCCGGTATCTGCCACAGTAAGATGCAGTCCGTTGGGATTGACTTTGTGCCAGTGACGGGCAGTCATGATATGTCCCAGCGGATAGGTGTGGTCGTGTTCCACCATCTTGGGATAACCTGTAGTTCCGGAACTGAAGAAAATCAGGAAGGGATCGGTAGCCTTCAGATCTTCCGGTCTTGCAAAAGTCGCCGGGAAATTGGGATAAAGAGAATCCAGATCCAGCCAGCCTTCCTTGGAACCGTTGGCAACAAGTTTCAGTTTGAGTTCCGGAC
>JAFVRL010000395.1 GCA_017504325.1 Lentisphaeria bacterium
ATCTTTGAGCAATTCCTGCTTTTCCTCTACTTCCGCAAATTCATTTACAAGCACAAATTCCATATTATATTGTTGGGCATTTGCCAGAAGATGATCACATACTTTTCTCTGAATACACCTGAAATGATCTTCCCTTGTAAAAATATCCGGATCGTACACAATTCCCACTTTCATCTTCCGGCTTTTCTTTTCCGCAAGAAATGTCCCTTTTCCGGGGATCTGCAGCAAAAGTCCCTTTTCCGCAAGCAGTTTCAGGGCATTTGCTGCCGTACTGCAAGAGACCTGATATATCCTGGCAGTCTCTCTTACCGATGGTACTTTCCGGTCTTCTTCATTCCTTTTCAGCAATTCAGAAGCAAGAGTCTGGGCAAGAAAACAACTCTTTGTCCATTTTCCAAAGTACGGTGCATTTAATATTTTCTTCATATTTTATTTCCTTACCCCTTGTCAATGCTTAATTTTATATGTCTTTTCCCATTTTTCAAGACTGAAAATAAAGTTTTTACTTTTTTTACATATAAAAAGTCATCTGTACCATATAAAACAATACACCATATTATAAAAATTGTGTTTTTTTCCTCATTTATCCCCACATAGAATTTGCAAACAGAAATTCCAGAGATAAATTATTATGAAACAGCAATTCCAACAAGGATGAGAAAATGAAAAACAACTGGAAAAAAGGCGCATTGCACTGCCATACTTTATGGTCGGATGGAAATACATTACCGGAAACGGCAATAAAAATGTTCATGGATGAAGGATATGATTTTGTCTGTTTATCCGATCACAATATTCTCCCGGAGGCAAATGATGTTTGGCTTCCGGTGCGTCCGGAAGCGGGCAGATGGCCGCAGGATCTTTCTGTAAAGGAGTATGAAAGAAGCAAAAAACTTCTGCCGGAAGGCTGCATAGAGGAAAAGGATATTTCCTACAGAAAATTTGTCCGGCTCAAGCCCTATTCCCAGTTGAAAAAAGAATGGGAAAAAGAGGGAAAATTTTTACTGGTTCCCGGTACGGAAATCACTACCGGCGGTGAAAATTTCAATAAAGAAGGAAGAATACACGCTATCCATTACAATACCTTCAATCTCGTCAAAGATTTCCCCGTTCCCACAGGCGGCGATGCGCTGGGACTTACCGACAAAGCCCTTGCCCTTTATAATGAAGCGAAGCTGCCCAACTCCTTTTTCATGGTGAACCATCCCTTTTATGTGATGTGGGATACGGATCCCCGGGTACTGATCCAACGGGATGAAATAGAATTTTTTGAACATAACAATTCCGACAGTTCCCCTGTACCGGAAAAATGGATCTATGAACGGGAAAGATTCTGGGATTTTGTGCTTGCCCACCGGTTGAGTCAGGGGAAAAGGATGCTGTACGGCACCTCCACATCCGATTCCCACTTTTATGATCCGGAAAGCAAAGGCAAAAGCGGGTATTTTGATACAGGTTTCGTAATGGTGAATTGTGAAAAAGACTTTACCATAGACCATATCGTTGAAAGCATGAAAAAAGGGGAATTTTACAGCAGTACCGGGGTATTGTTTGATGAGATTTCCTTTGACAAGGAAAAAGGCACTCTTTATGTGAAAGTGGAGAAAGAAGAAGGACTGGATTACAGACTCGACTTTTTTGTAACAAAGAAAGATTTTGATAAGAGTATGGTAATAAAAGAATTTCCCTTTGAGAAGACTCCGGCATTTTCCCGTACTTTACCGGTAATGCCTGATGATGTGGGGGTAATTGCCAAAAGCTGTAATGGCATTGAAGCAAGTTACACTCTTATGGAAGATGACCTTTATGTCAGGTGCATGGTCACCTCTTCCCGGAAAGGCAGACTGGAAAAATCCACTCTTTATCCGGAATTTGAAACAGGTTGGACGCAGCCTTATACACGGTAAGAATAAGCAGGAAAGCAGAAAATGAAAACCGCATCCGTAAAAGAATTGTGCCGGAAATGGCAGAGAACCGATACCCATGATAATATTTCATTACCGGAATGGGGGCCCTACTCCAAAAGGTTTTTCGGCGTATCCCATACCGGGGAAAAGGAACATGGAAGCCGTTTTGATTTTTTTGCGATCCCTGCCCTTTACCGCAGAAGTCCCTTTCTGCCGGAGGCAAAAGCCCCTTTTAATTATCTCCCCTGGGATGTTTCCGGTGACCTTTCCTTTTATTCCTACCGGCAGCAGCTTATGTGGAAGGATCAGATTTATATGCAGGGAAGTTTTGCGCTTCTCCCCGGCAAGGATTCCGTTCTCTGCCGTTATGCTCTTGTAAATCATCTGGATATGGAGTTGGAATTTGCTCTGCATCTTTTTTCCATGCTTGCCCTTAATCCTGCGGAAAAGCTCCTTCTTGAGCCTTCGGAAAATTCTTTATACCTGAACGCAGAAGATTATTCTTTTCTATCCATGAAATATCCTTCCTATTATGACGGATTGAATGTTGACGGTTGCAGAAACGGCTGCAATGTGGATATGGATGCAGTTAATTCTTATGTGCTTGCCCACGGATTCGGCACCCATGAAGGGGATAAGGTGGAATGGCTTTTACCGGAGGAATTTCAGGAAAAAAATGTATATATCCGTTGCGCCTTTACCGGAAAGATCACTC
>JAFVRL010000396.1 GCA_017504325.1 Lentisphaeria bacterium
ATCTTTCAAGGCGTCAATAGAAAGATCTGCACCAAGCTTTCTGCCGTCGGCAAGGTATTTGGCAGCATCCTTTTCAAACTTATTATTTTTCTCTGTATATTTTGTCTCTTCAATTCTGATTTCTTCGGCGTCAATGAGTTTCTTATACATTTCGATCTTTGTTTTTGTCACCCATTTACTGTGTCTTGTTTTCCGTTCATGGATTTTCTTTTTATCCCGTTCCAGTTCTTCCATTTTACTGCGGAGAGTGTAAGATCGTTTCCGGATGGATTCCACAAGAGCTGCATCCAGACCTTTTTTCGCCACATAGAAACCGTCTTTCCCGTGATAATACAAGCCGCAAAAGCCGTATTCATCCTCAAATTCTGCTTGATCTTTTTCCTTTACCTGCATGGTGTTTTGAGAAAATATGGGACGGTTGATACGGTGGATCTTTTTCTTTTTGCCGTAATAGCCGATATAACCAAGCGTAGTATAAAATTCCTCATCCTTTGATTTTTCACTCCATGTGAAAAGCGGCAAAGAACCGAATTTTTCTTTTTGCGGTGTTTTTTTGTAAGCGGTAAGCAGAATGGGGATCGTCCAACTTTTCTTTCCCATTTCGGGTGTGGCATCATAAATAAAAAACGGGAGGCTGCCGAATTCCCGTCTCCGGTATGTGGGGAAAGAGCGTTCCTTTGCAAGATCATTAAGATAACAGTCTGCCTCCGGCCAGTTGTTCACATAGGGAGGGAATTTTTTACCGGGAGTGATCTCATCAAGGATTTTTTCCATTTCCGGTTTATATTTGGCAAAGGTGTCATTCTCTCCCCTGCCCTTGATTTTCTGATCCAGTTTCCGGAATGCTTTTACTTCCTTTGTTTCTTTATAATAATCGGTATATTCATTTTTAAATAATAAGGAGCAGAGAATCGTAAAATCTCTATGTTCTGCAATTCCATAAGGGAGGTAACTTCTGAAAGAACGGTCTTTATATTGGAGGAATGTTCTGTCGGTAAATTCATAATGATAGAGAAGAGAAAGCAAGGAAGCGTGTTTGAGTTTATCGGTATCCCGTTTTCCTTTCCAGAGAATTCCGGCTCCGATACTTAAATCCCATACAGGCTTTTCTATTGTTTCCTCCATTCCGAAAAGAGGGAAAAATCCATAAGAGATCTCTGTTTCATCAGGAAGAGTTTTATATACTTTTTCCCGGTAGGCAAGAAATTCTTTTTTGTTTTTGGGGACATTTTTTCCTTTAAGATCGTATGTAAGAATCCCTTTTACATAACCGGGAAGGTTTTCTGCTTTCCAACCCCATAAATACCACTTTTCACTGCGGTCAATATATACTTTCTTTGAATAATACCCCAGCAGGAATTCCGTAAAATCCTTTTCTTTAAGCCGACCGTAAACAAAGTTGCTGTTCGGTTTATACTTCTCCCAGTTTCTTATCCATAACGGCGTATAGAAGAACCAGCCGTTATTCTCATCAAATTTGTGTCCGGCAAGGGGGAAAAAGAGAAAACCATCCTTACGCAGATAGAGATTAAGGAACCACCCCTCTTTATCGGCGATATTCCAGGAGGAAAGAGGAAAAAGCACACTTACATCATTTCCCTCTTTATTGAGAATGGGCCGCACAGCAAATCCATATTCATCCCAGTCGATAAAGGGCCACAATAAGGAAAAATAATCATCGCTTCTGAAAAAGAAGGGCCAGATATTGATGAGACTGTCCTTTGCAAAAAAGTGTTTATTGCTTTTAGAGTCGGAAGAGTATGTTTTTGTCTTTTTCTGGAAGGACTCTTTCCGCAAACGGTGTTTCTGCGGAGCGGAATATTCGCTGATAACGCCGCCGGAAAGCCGTGTCATGCGTTCACTGGAAGCACAGGAGGAAAGAAGAAAAAGCAGAAGAAAACAGGGAAGAAAAGTATAAAATTTTTTCAAAGGCAAATACGGCATGATCATTTCTCCTTTTGTTATTTGTACTACTATACACCATGAAAAGTTCTTTGTCAAATCATTGACAAAAGGAAAAAATGCAGTATAGTAATATCGTTGCGTACAATACCGCAGAAACCGTACAGTAAAGGAAAAAAATGAGTATTGACCGTATTATTTTAAGCATATTTGCCATTATGTTTATTGTGGGAGCTTTTGACTATCTCCGGGGCGATAAGTACGGACTTGGCAAAAAGTTTTTTGAAGGCTTGCAGACCTTTGCTCCTCTTATGCTTGCCATGGCGGGCTTCATCGTACTTACCGATCTTCTTGCCAAAATCCTTACTCCTGTCATCTCCCCTGTTTTTACAGCCATGGGTGCTGATCCGGGATTATTTTCCGGCATCATCCTTGCCTGTGACAATGGAGCTTATCCCCTTGCTGAAAAACTGGGTACGACTCCTTATTCTGCCGGATTCGGCGGGATGCTTCTGGGGGCGTTGCTGGGAGTAAATATAAGCAGTATTCCTCTTGTGATGCAGTTTGTGAGAAAGGAAGATCGCCCTCTCTTTTTCAAGGGTTCCGTCTGTGCCGTCATCACCATACCTGCCGGACTTCTTGCGGGAGGACTTGCCGCAGGTTATCCTCTTACATTCATTGCGTGGCAGCTTCCGCCCCTTGTTATCATATCCATTCTTTTTGCCGTTATGCTCAAATATATCCCCGATATTCTTACGACAGGACTCAATATTTTTGCAAAATGTATGGAAATTCTTTCTGTTGCAGCATTTGCTGTGGCGGTTTTTGCGGAACTTTCCGGCACAAAGATCCCCGGATTCATCAGCGTACTTGAATCTGTAAAAATCGTGGGTGCGATCGCCATTGTCCTGCCGGGAGTATATGTTTTTACAGAATTATTCCAGAGGATCATGAAAAAACCTCTTTCCTCCTGTGCAAAAGTTCTGAAAGTAAATGAGAGTTCCGTTACAGGACTTATCACCGTCCTTGCCAATGCCATTCCCACTCTTGTAATGATAAAGGATATGGATAAGAGAGGGAAACTTATCAACGGAGCCTTTGTCACCTCTGCCGCCTATATGCTGGGCGATCACCTTGCCTTCTGCGGAGCCGCCGCCCCCAAATTGCTTGTGCCACTGCTGATTACAAAGTTTACAGCAGGTTTTTGTTCTATTCCGGATATTTTCAAAAAGCATTTTCCATGCTTTGCGGTTTTACCGTAAGTGAATATATTCGGAATCGTAGATTGGCAGAGGCGGGAATGGAGCTCCTTTCTTCAAATGAAAAGATCATCGACATTGCGTTGATGTACGGATATGATTCTCACGATAGCTTCACAAAAGCATTCTCTCGTTTTCATGGCGTGACTCCTTCTGCGGTTCGGCGTGGCGGTTGTACGTTAAAAGCGTTTGCACCGTTACGACTTCAATTTATTTTAGGAGGAGGCTATATTATGGATTACAGAATTGAAAAGCAACCGGAATTTGAGGTGTTACTCAAAGTCGAGGCAGATCGATTAACCTATTGGAGCGAAACTGATTTGAATGAGAATCAGCTGAGAATGATCTCAACAAAACAAAAGTGTGGTGGCTTGTATCGAGATATGTCAAGTGATTCTGAGCACTTGAATGGTTTTGAGCTTCATTATTTTCCTGCGGCGACCTGGGCGGTGTTTGTTGCTAAAGGAAGTTCACGCGCTGATGCAAAGCAAAAGACATTCGATCAAATTACAAAAGAGTGGTTCCCACAGACGAATTATCAGCTTGATAACACCTACTCGGTTATGATTTCTTACCAAACGCCTGTAGA
>JAFVRL010000397.1 GCA_017504325.1 Lentisphaeria bacterium
AGGGGCTGCCGGAAGGATCGGCAGAGCTGCCGCCAGGGAATTTTCCCGGCATGGCGTAAAATTGTTTCTTACAGACATCAATATGGAAAAACTTGAACTTCTGGCGGAAGAATTACGGAAAAATAATCCGCATGTTTATGTTTTTTACATGGATGTGGGGGATCCGGACAGCATTGCGCGATCTTCAGAAGAGATCCTCCGTCAGGCGGGAAAAGTCGATATTCTGGTCAATAATGCCGGATTATGGCCTCCGGGTACAGCTCTGGAAAGTTCTTTTGAAGATTGGAAGAAGGTCCTTGATCTGAATTTAAATAGCGTATTTCTGCTTTCAAAGTTTTTCGGGAAAACGATGAAGGATCAGCAATACGGAAGGATCATCAATCTGGGATCCATTGCCGGAGAAGTGGGACTTCCCGGTTTCAGTGCCTATTCTGCTGCCAAGGCCGGGGTCATCATGCTGACGAAAACCATGGCGATGGAACTGGCAAAATGCGGGGTGACTGTTAATTGTGTTTCCCCGGGAATGATCGGAGATGAAAAACTCCCGTCAACCGGAACATGGCTCGGCCGCAGCGGAACAGGGGATGAGGTGGCAAACGCTATCATTTTTCTTGCCTCTGATGAGTCTTCCTACATTACCGGAACAGATTTTCCTGTTGACGGAGGAAGAACTCTCGGACCTATGAACAGCAGTTTCAAGGGGTGATTTCCTGAAAAGGATACATTTAAACAGACTGCCGCATCATTATTTCCTGAAATGAGTGGGGGAAATACCGATTTTGGTTTTGAATGCTCTTGCAAAACTGGTCGAAGAGGAAAAGCCGGTCATTTCCGCAATTTCTTCACATGAATATAAATGACTCCGTAAAAGGCGTCTTGCCAGATTCATCCGTTCCTCTAAAGCAAATGCGCCGGGAGACATTTGTGTCTGTTCCCGGAAAACTCTGCTCAAATGCTCTCTGGAAACCTGTAAACGCCGGGCGATTTCCTTTAATGTCAGTTCTCTGTTCAGATTTTCCATAATAAGCTGCTGGGCAGCCTGCACAAGCAGTGTATTACGGGAATCATTATCATTGATCTCCAGAAATGTTCCGAGATGGGCAAATATATCACAAGCGATTTTGCCGCCTTCTGTGGCAGTAATAAAACGCATGGAACGCTTCTGATACCGGTAGGATTGAAGGTATTTGATAAAGCCGGCGCCTTCCGGAAAACGGATAAAATGCCCGTGCCGTTCCGACATTTCATTAATAATATTGACTGCGGTTTCTCCAATGAAGTCCACCCATAGAAAATCCCATGGCTCAACTGCTTGCGGAGGATAAAAATAGGCACTTTCAGGATCTCCGAGACAACACATGAATCCTGTTCCCGGCGGAAGTTTCCATACCGTACCACCATACCGGAACATGCCTTCTCCTGCAATGGTACATACGATTTGAGCCATCTCTTGCGGTCTTCCTGTTCCTGCAAGATAATATTTTGGACTTGTCTGCCGTTCAAATACGATCTCATGGGGGACAGGCAGATGTACCATCGGATTTTTCACCATGAAACGCGTTTCCCATATTCTGCACCATTGTCCGGACATCATTCTTAATCTCACAATTTGTATTGTATATATCACATTTTGTATTAATATACAGCCTTGAAAAATAAAGTCAACAATGTAAATTAAAAATAGTATGAAAATAAATGTCACAAAATGAATTGAAATAAAAATGGAGTCGGAATATGTCTGGATTGAAAGCCGGTGTTATCGGACTCGGGATGGGCAGAAATCATCTGCGGGGATTTCTGAATCATCCTGATGTGGAGGTTGTTGCTGTTGCGGATCGCAGAGAAGATCGGCGGGCACTTCTTCCTGTACATTTTGCAGAATTTAAAGGCAAAGTGTACCATGAAGGTATCGATATGATCCGTAATGAAAAACTGGATATCGTTTCAGTTGCTGTGCCCAATAACCAGCACATGGAACTGACCATTGCCGCATTGGAAGCCGGAGCCAATGTCCTTTGTGAAAAACCCATGGCAATGAATGAAGCTGAAGCAAGGAAAATGCTTGAAACAGCCAGACGCTGCAACAGAAAACTGGGAATAGATTTTTCTTACCGTTTCTATCCCCAGTCCCGTACCATGAAAGAGATGATCCAACAGGGCGCATTGGGAGAGATTTATTACGGCCGCAGCGTTTGGTTCCGCCGCCGCGGTATTCCCGGGATGGCTGTCAATACATTCAATACGGGAAATGATAAAGCCTCTCCCATGGGATCCTGGTTTTTTGATAAAAAACAGTCCGGCGGAGGTCCTCTGATCGATCTGGGCGTACACCGTCTGGATCTTGCTTTGTGGCTGATGGGATATCCGGAACCCGCCTGGGTCATGGCAAGCACCTATGCAAAATTCGGACCGGAAATGGGACGCAAAAATGGAGTGGAATATACTGTCGAAGATCTTGCCTGCGCCATGATCAAATTCAAAAACGGCGCAACTCTTGAACTGGATGCATCCTGGGCATCCAATATCAAAGAGGAAGAGCTGCAAACCATCCGGCTTCTGGGAGATAAAGGAGGGATGTATCAGTATAATCTTGAAGAAGGTTATACTTATGATCTTGAATACTATTCTGAAATCGGCGATCGTCAGTTTGACAGTAAACTGCACACAAATGCGCCTGCACCTTCAGCCTATCAGATGTTTGCGGATGCCGTCCGGGATAATACCCCCTTCCTGGTGAAGGAGGAAGAAGGAGTTGTTGTAATGAAGCTCCTGGATGCCATCTATCGTTCCGCAGCATCCGGTGAACCGGTCAGACTTGATTGAAATAAAGTACAGAACCTCTTTTTCCGGAAAATAAAAAAGTTCAGAGACCTGCTGTAAAATATTCCGACAGGCAGCAGGTCTCATTTTGTCCGGAGAAAAAAATTACGGGAGAACCGTAAGGCATCCCGTAATTTTTTCTGTACTTGTAAAGGATGATTTTTTTCTTATTCCCATTCGATCGTGGCAGGAGCTTTGGGACTCAGATCATAAAGCACACGGCACACTCCGGGAACTTCTGCAAGAATACGGTCTGTGATCTTTTTGAGGATGTTCCAGTCGATTTCCGGTACTTCCGCACTCATGGCATCCACTGTATTCACCGCACGGATGATCACGGGCCAGTCAAAAACCCTTTTGCCGTCTCTTACGCCGGTGGAACGGAAATCCGGTACTACCGTGAAGAACTGCCAGATCTTGTCTGCAAGACCGGCTTTTTCAAACTCTTCCCGCAGAATGGCGTCAGATTCTCTCAAGGCTTCCAGACGGTCTCTTGTGATGGCACCAGTGCAGCGCACGCCCAATCCGGGACCGGGGAAGGGCTGACGGTAAACCATTGCGTCCGGCAATCCCAGGGCACTGCCGACAACACGCACTTCATCTTTATAAAGAAGTTTTACCGGTTCAACAAGTTCAAATTTCAGGTCATCAGGCAAGCCGCCCACATTGTGATGGGCTTTCACGCCTTTGCTTTCGATGATGTCAGGATAGATGGTTCCCTGGGCGAGAAAATCCACATCGGTAAGTTTTCTTGCTTCTTCTTCAAAAACACGGATGAATTCGCCGCCGATGATCTTGCGTTTGGTCTCCGGTTCTGCCACATCGGTAAGTTTATCCAGAAAGCGGTCTGTTCCGTCGATATAGATGAGATTTTCTTCCAGATTGCCTTTGAAGACCTCAATGACCTGTTCACTTTCCCCTTTACGCATCAGACCATGATTCACATGAACACAGATCAACTGTTTGCCGATGGCCTTGATGAGAAGTGCTGCAACAACGGAACTGTCCACTCCCCCGGAAAGGGCGAGAAGGACTTTTTTGTCCCCCACTTGTTTACGGATGAGTCCGATCTGTTCATCAATAAATTTTTCTGCAAGTTCCTTTGTTGTGATCCTTGCCATATTTTCCGGTCTTCTGTTGCTGTCCATATTTTTCCTCCGGGGTTAAAATTTCAGCGATCTATATAATTTACTGCAAAAATACTTTTCTTGCAAGTCTATCCTTTTCTTCAACGGGATTTTTTTTATGATTTTTTCACAGCTGTCCCAGAAAAACCGGGAGGAAAAGAAAAACGGCTGTCTGCCGGGCGGGGCACTTGCCGACCGGCGCACAGGTGCTGTAAATAAAAAATTCCTGCATTACGGAAAAAGACAATCTTGAGAGGTAATTGAAATTACCTCTTGAGAAAATAAAAAGAGAGGGGAAGGGGGACAGAAAAATGCCGGAAGAATTGTCTATCCATGAAAAGTATATAAGGAACATAATGATATATCAGAAGGAAAATCTGACAAAATCATTTTTGCAAATCCGGTTTTGTCCCGCTCAATCCCGGAGAAAAATTCAGTTCTTTGAAAAAATGTGGGACAGCAGAGTGATCATGTATATCTTTTCCCGGCAGGAGAAAAAAGAATATGCCTGTACTGAAATCAAAGGATCATTTTTCCTTCTTTTTTTTCTTCTTTCTTTCCAGACGCCATAAAAATGAATCCAATTTCTTTTTGACAGTCTTTTCTGCTTTTTCCACCGCTTCCTGCTCTGTCATATCTGACAGTTTTTTCCCGTCTATGGTAATATATTTTCCATACTGCTGCTGCAAATTTTTCACGCCGGATGTCAATAATAATTTTTTATTTGCATTCCATCCTTCCTTCAATGATCTTTTTTGATCCACTTCCGGCTGCTGTAATGTACCTCCCTTGAAATATACCGGAACAAAAAGCTCGAGAATATGGTTTTTCATTTCAAGCGCAAAGATCCTGCCCCGGGAGAGACGGATCATACCCTGCAACAGGCATTTTTCCATGATGTTTCCGGAAAGATCACATTTCCTTATGGTACACAGCCCGTCTTTCATTTGAAGGAGAATATCCCCGGAATAGATGATGACCGGTGTTTTCCCGGAAAAAACATTTTGCAGAAGACTGACTTTCTTCTGATATTTTTCCAATTTCTGTAATTTGGCTTCCTGTTGTTTTGCCGGAATACCTGTGACGGAATTTTTCTCCAAAGTATTTTTTTCTGCTGTAATAAAATTCTGCAGC
>JAFVRL010000398.1 GCA_017504325.1 Lentisphaeria bacterium
AAACGGTACCGGGCGGATGATTTCAACTTCAAGAACCGGGGATTCCGTATCCGGCGAAAAGAGTCTCCTGTTCCGGAGATCCTGCCTGACAGGGCGCCATGTGAAAAATGTGTTGCAGAATTGAGAGACAAAGGATCCCGCAGATATCACTATCCATTCTTTGCCTGTAAAGATTGCGGTCCCTCCTATGTATTTACAAACTTCCTCCCTTTTGAGCGGAAAAATACTTCCCTTATCGCTTTTCCCGCCTGTAACAGCTGCAAAAAAGAGAGTGCCGGAGAGGGGGACAGATATTACGGGTCTGCGCTTCTCTGCTGTCCGGATTGCGGCCCCCGGTACTTTGTACTGGATATGTACGGGGAGCTGGTGGACAATGTGGAACCCTTCAGGATCGTCCGTAAGGAGCTTGCCGCAGGCAAGATCGTTGCCATGCAGTCTGTTTTCGGCGGATTCCGGCTTCTTGTGAGTGCTTTTGATGAAGAAAAGATCCTGCAGTTAAGGCGGAAAAAGAAAAATCCGGATATGCCTTTCTCCCTGCTTTTCAAAGATCTGGAAAGTATCCGGAAATATTGTGTGGTTTCGGAGAAGGAAGCGGAACTTCTTCTCTCCCCTTCCGCTCCTTATGTGCTTCTGCACAGAAGAAAAGATCTGACTCCGGAACAGGTCTCTCTGCCTTCCTGTATTGCGCCGGATACGGAGCTGCTGGCTGCCGGTCTGCCTTCTTCCCTTTCTGAATATATGCTTTTTGAAAAGCTGGAGAATGAGGAGGAGTTTCTGCAGATGCCGGAGGTGCTTGTAACAAGCGGGGATAACTCTTTCGGACACGCCGAGTGTCTGGATATTGACGAGATCTTCAACCGGCTGATGGCATATACGGATTGTTTTCTCTGCCATGATCTCAAAACCTCTCTTGCCTGTCCCAATACATTGTGCCGTGTCCTTGAAGGGGATGTCCGGATCTTCCGCAGAGGCAGGGGGATCGTTCCTGCGCCGATCCCGGCTACCGTGGGACTTGCCAGCCGCAGGATATGTGCCTCCTTCGGAACGGATATGCAATCTGCTGTGGCATTGGCGGGCAGTTCTTTCGGGATCATACCGTCACAGGAGCAGGGGAATATTGCGGGTCATTCCAGTGCAGAGATCCTGGAACGGATGCTTGACCCTCTTATTGATCTTTTTGATGCTGTTCCGGATGTTGTCGCCTGTGATATGAACAGTGATCTTGCCAGTACCTCTTTTGCAGTTGCCTATGCTGAAAAATATCAGCTTCCTGTCATAACCGTCCAGACACAACATGCTCTGGCTCTCGCCTGTATGGCGGAACACGGACTTGAAAATGCCCTTGCATTGGTCTTTACGAAAGGTAAGGGGGCTCCCGACGGTACTTTCTGGGGTGCGGAATGTCTGGAGGCAAAATGTGATTCCTTCAGCCGGTATGCTTCTTTCAGTGCGCACCGGACATATTGCAGAAAAAATGATTTTTCAGGGACCCGTCCGGCAAAATTGCTTCTGGAATGGTTTTTTGAGGCGGAAAAGAATATTGATGATGCGCTGCTTGCAAAATTGAAAGTGGAACGGGAAGAAGTGGAGATCTGGAAAAAGAATTATTTTCATTCCGGAACAGAGGGGGATTTTACCCATTCTGCCGAATACCTTTTCTCAACTGTGACTGCGGCATTGGGGCTGGCTCCGGAATTTTCATCTTTTCCCGGAAGGTGCCGGGGAATATTGGAAAACCTTGCTGATTGCGGAAAGGTGTGTGAAGAGGATGTGCCGGAAAATATCAGGGGATTGTTTGTTTTCACTCTTGAGGAGGATGACGGATGCGGTTTTATCCACTGGGAGGAAACCATATATAATCTTGCCTGTTTGCCGCCTCTTTCTGATAATGAAAAGGTGCTTTATGCAAAAGCATTTTATCTTGCGGTGGGAGACGCTGTTGTAAAGATGATCCGGTATGCCGCAAGGTTTACAGAGGAAAAAAATGTAGTTCTTTCCGGGGATGTCTTCAAGGATGGTGTTCTTTCCCGTATCTGCCGGGAAAAACTTACCCGGAACGGTTTTACTGTTTACCAGCATCGCCTTACCTCTCCGGATGCTTCTTCTGTCTGTATCGGGCAGGCGTATGCCGCTTTGATGTCCTGAAAAAGAAAAGACACTTCAGTGGCTTGCAAGAACGGGGGAAACGGTGTATATTACAGAACTGTGATTGTATTATTACATATTCAGAAAAGACACAGCAGTATTACTGTTGACGAACCAGTGGAAAAAATCGGTAAAAAATATGGATGACGAAAAAAATAAGAATATAGCTCCGGAAGCAGCGGAAAATGAAGATGAGTATGGAAAAATACAGGATGATTCCCTGCTTTCTCCGGAAAAGATGTATAATGAAGATGTGATCAAATCTCTGGAATCGCTGGAACATATCCGTCAGCGTTCCGGTATGTATATCGGCCGTCTGGGGGATGGTTCCCACCCGGATGACGGGATCTATGTGATGTTTAAGGAAGTGGTGGACAACTCCATTGATGAATTCATCATGGGGTACGGCAGACGCATTGACATATCCATCACCGACCGGGCGTTTTCCATCCGGGATTACGGGCGGGGCATCCCGCTGGGAAAACTGGTGGATTGTGTTTCCAAGATCAATACCGGAGGGAAATTTTCCAATAGCGGCTATGTGTTTTCCGTAGGGATGAATGGTGTGGGAACGAAAGCGGTCAATGCTCTTTCCGAACTTTTTATTGCCACCTCCTACCGGGATGGAAAATTCAAACGTGCCATTTTCCGGCATGGTGTACTGGATAAAGTGGAGGACGGCGATACGGAAGAACGCAACGGAACCAAAATCGAATTTACTCCTGATTCCGTTCCGGGGATCTTCCCCAAATACAATATCCGTATGGATTATGTGGAACGGCGTCTGTGGATGTATGCCTATCTCAACAGCGGTCTTTCCCTGTATATGAACGGCAACCGTTACTACTCCAAAAACGGTCTTATCGAACTGGTGAAACGGGATGTGGATGAAGATAAATCCCTTTACAGTGAAATGCATTATAAAAGCAAGACCCTGGAATTTTCCTTCACCCATACTGCCGATACCGGGGAAAAATATTATTCCTTTGTGAACGGGCAATATACCTCTGACGGTGGAACGCATCTTTCTGCGTTCAAAGGCGGTTTTTCCAGAGCTATCGGGGAACATTTTGCCAGAAGTTTCGAGCCGCAGGACTTGCGTGACGGTATTCTGGGGGCTGTTGCCATCAAAATGGAGAATCCCTCTTTTGAATCCCAGACCAAAAACAAACTTTCCAGTACGGAAGTAAAGGGCTGGGTGGAAGCGGAAGTGAAACAGGCGGTGATCGACTGGCTGTTGAAGAATCCGGCGGATGCCGATGCCCTTTTGGCAAAAATCGAACGCAATGAACAGGTGCGTAAAGAGATCCAGAAGGTCAAGACCAAGACGAAAGACATGTCTAAAAAGTTGAGTTTGCGCAACAGTAAACTTAAAGACTGCCGTTATCATTTCGGCGACCGTCATGCTCTCGGGGAGGAAAGTATGATCTTCCTTACCGAAGGGGACTCTGCGGGTTCTTCTCTTGTTTCCAGCAGAAATCCGGATTATCAGGCGGTATATGCCCTGCGGGGAAAACCCTATAACTGTTTCGGAAAAGATCTGAAAGCCATTTACGATAATCAGGAACTTTATTACATCATGCGCACACTGGATATTGAAGATGATGTGGAAAAACTGCGTTATGCAAAGATCGTGATCGCCACAGATGCGGATGTGGACGGACTGCATATCCGTAATCTTCTTCTCACCTTCTTCCTGCAATATTTTGAATCCCTTGTGATCTCCGGTCATGTATATATTTTTGAAACCCCTCTTTTCCGTGTCCGCAAAAAGAACAATGCAAAGGAAAATTTCTATTGTTACAGCGAAGAGGAACGGGACGAAGCAGCAAGAAAACTGGGAAAGAGTGCGGAAATAACACGGTTCAAAGGATTGGGGGAAATCTCTCCGCAGGAATTCAAACAGTTTATCGGCGAAGACATCCGGCTGGAACAGGTCACACTGGATAATGCCAAAGGTGTGAAGGAAATGCTGAAATTCTATATGGGAGATAACAACGAAGAACGCTGGACCCATATCCAGAATAATCTTGTATAAAAAAGGAAGAAGAGGAAATCATGGCAGGAAAAGCAAAAAACACGCCTTCTTCCGCTGAAGGAAAGAAGTTTAACAGAAAAAGTGCTGTAAAGAAAAATATCCCTGTTGCCGTTGAGCCGGAAGCGGAGGAAATTTCTCAAGAGGAAGAGACAGCTGTTCCTTCTGAAATGGAAAGGGAAGAAGCCCCGGAGGAGATCCCCGCAGAATTTGTGGAGGAGGAAGAGGACGGGGAGGAAGGTACTGTTCAGGCAGATACTCCCGTAAATGAACGGCTCCGGAAAATGATGGATACCAACTTCATTGAGTATGCCTCCTATGTGATCAAGGATCGTGCCATCCCGGATGTGGATGACGGACTCAAACCCGTACAGAGGCGTATCCTCTGGACACTGCATCAGATCGACAATGGTTCCTATCACAAAGTACAGGGCGTGGTGGGCGATACCATGAAATATCATCCCCACGGGGATGCCTCCATTTATGAAGCATTGGTGAATCTTGCCAATAAAGAGTATTTTATTGATAAACAGGGATCTTTCGGAAGTGTGATATTAGGTACTCCTGCGGCGGCGGGAAGATATATCGAGTGCCGTATGGGGGAAATGGGCAGGGAAGTATTGTTCAATGATGATGTTACTCCCCTTGTGGATTCCTATGACGGAAGAAATCAGGAACCGGTGATCCTTCCTGTGAAAGTTCCCACCCTTCTGATGATGGGTGCGGACGGGGTCGCCGTGGGGACAAAGACCAAGATCCTTTCCCACAACTTTAAAGAACTCCTTGAAGCGGAGATCGCCATTCTGGAAAACCGGGAATTTCATCTTTATCCAGACTTTATCCAGGGGGGCATCATCGACGTATCTGATTATCAGGACGGACTTGGAAAAGTTCTCATCCGGGCAAAGATCGAACTGGACGGAAGAAATCTTGTTATTAAAGAGATCCCGGCGTCCACCGACTCCGGAAAGTTGACCGATACAATCGTTTCCGCTGTGGAAAAAAGCAAGATCAAGATCGCAAAGGTCAATGATTATACGGCGGAAGAGGTGAATATCCAGCTTCAGCCTATAAGAGGGTATGATCCGGCAAAGGCGATGAATGCCCTTTATACTTATACAGACTGTCAGATGAGTGTATCCTGTCAGCCGATGGTCATTATCGACAACCGTCCGGAAAAGATGACAGTCAGCGATATCCTCCGGCGGAACACGAAAAAACTTGTTCAGTTCCTTATCTGGGAACTTCAGGTGGAAGCGGCGAAGGCACTGGATAAGATCCTTGCCCGGACATTGGCACAGATCTTTATTGAAGAAAAAATCTATAAAGACATTGAAAAGTGCAAGTCGAAAGAAGCCATGTTCACCACGGTGAGAAAGGCATTGGAAAAATATAAAAATGAGTGGCTGCCTCTGGTTCAGCACCTCCATGACCTTATTTACAATGGACCCAATGTGAGGGAGCGTTCCAAAGAGGAGATTTTGCGTCTGGAACAGTTGTCCTCCGGGATCATTCCGGATGCGGAGATCGACCGTCTTGTGGAAATCCCCATCCGCAGGATCGCCGCCTTTGAGATCGACCGCAACCGGCAGGAGATTGCCGACTTGCGTAAAATTCTGGAAACTGCCGAAAAGAATCTCAAAAATATCAAAAGATACACGATCAAGTATTTGCAGAAACTCATCGACAAATATGGCGACATGTTCCCCCGGAGAACGGAAGTATGTCTGGAAGGTTTCGGCAAACTCAATAAAGCTGCCGCCGCCCTCAATAATATCCGGGTGGGCTGGGATAAAGGCAACTGCTATATCGGTACGCATGTGAAAAGCGATGACATCGTATTGTGCAATGAGTTTGATCATCTTTTGTGTATTACAAGAAAAGGGGATTACAAGATCATAGATATTCCGGATAAAATCTTTATCGACCGCCTTTATGAGTTCCGTAAATATGATAAAAATACCGTATTCGGAGTGGTGTATTCCGATCCGAAAACCGGGAAAGTTTACGGGAAAAAGTGCGTCATAGATAAATTCATCAAGGAAAAAGATTACCGCATCTGTCCGGAAGGTTGCCGTCTGGAACTTATCACCCCCCGGCCCAATGCCATTTATGAGTGTAAAATCGATACTCCCGTAAAGGCAAAACAGATTCAGGAATTGAATTTAAGTACACTTCCCGACCGTTCCCCCAGAGCCGGAGGAGCATTGATCTTTTCCAGAAAACTTATGAAGATAACTTTTATGAAGTATCTTGACGGGACGGAAGAAAGCAGTGAGCCTTCTCTGCTTCCGGAATCTGAATTGCAGCCGGATCCTGTGGTTGTAACGGAAAAAAGTTCCGTCACAGCAGAAAATAAAGAAGAGAAAAATCCTGCCAAAGGAAGAAAAACTGCTGCTCCTGCGGAAAATAAAACATCCGGTGATGATGACGATGAGGAAAACTGGGGTATTTTGCAGCCGGATCTGGGATTTTAAGCAAAATGGATGATGCGCTTTTACAAAAATTCCAGTGTTTGCGCTGCGGCAAATGCTGTATGTGGGAAGGACCTGTACGGGTGAATGAGGAGGAGATAGAGAAAATCGCTCTCTTCCTCAATATTCCTCTGAAAGAATTTATTGAGGAACATACCGTACTTGCGCCGGATAGAAAAAGTCTTTCCCTGAAAGAAGCTCCGGACGGATCGTGCGTCTATTATGATAAGGAGGAGCATAAGTGTATTCTGCAAAGCGTGAAGCCTGCCCAGTGCAAAGCCTTTCCTTTTACCTGGAATTTCCCCGGTTGGGATAAAGTATGTGAAGGAGGCAAAGCCCTTGAAAAAGGCTCTGCTTCCAGTAAAGATTCCGTTGATTAAGTTAAAGATATTCAAAAAGATCGCCGATTTTGGAATAAAGCAGAAGATCTTTGCCGTGAACCATGCCCCGCTGGGTCTGATCTATATAGAGTTCACTGTTGCTCCACAGCATCAGTAAAGAGCCTTTGTAATTGATCAGATCAAAATAGACGATCCCGTATTTATCCACAATGGTGAAAATTTCCTTATAGGTGGAAAAGTCACTTCCTTCCCCCAGCATAAGACGCATATTGTTTCTGCCGTTACGCATAAGATTGGGCTGAATATCCATGAGGGAATAGCCGATAAGGATCTTGTTTTCATATTCAAGGATCTGGGGGCGGGTTTCCGCCATGGGAATAAAACTTTTTGAGGCAGTGAAACTTTTTCCGAAATCAGAGGAAAGGAAGAAATTTTCCTTTTCCGCACCCCGCAAAATGGCATAAAGTACGTTACCTGCTATGGCGACCTGACACTCATATTTTGCAATTTGCGGGATGACGCCTTTGAAAACAAATGTTTTCATGTCTTTACACTCAAAGACAATGGGTTGACTGTATCCGGAAGTGATCGTTCCATAGAAAGAACCGTTATGCCAGGCGGGTTTGGCGGTTGCGATGATGTGTTCTCTGCCGTCGGCAAAAAGGTTATAGTTTTTCATGCCATTTCTTTCCAGATATTTTTCTGCGGCAGAAGTATTGAGTTCCACAGGCGGATCGTTATTTTGCCTGCACATGACTTTTTCCACTTTGGAAAGTTTGTTTGATGCCGGATCAAAGTCGATATAGTAATATTGATCTTTATTGGCAAGGAAAAATGTCCGCACGATCCCGTCAAGGAAAACGGAAAAGGCATCCACAGGATTTTCATAATAAACGCCGTCTATGGCTGTATCGCTGTCTATGAGAACGAAAGATTCCGCCCGGTGCGGCTGCATGACAGGCATTTTCAAAAGTACAAGGGTACGGAATTGTTCCCCGTAACTTGTTTTGGAGGCGTGATAGGGGGCATACAGGATGCCCCGTCCGGGATCGGTACAGGCAATGGGGGCGGAAGAGGAGGTATAGGAAAGAGTGTCACTTACGGCTGTTCTTCTTCCGAGAATATGATTTTCCCACTCTTTATTGCTTGCAAAATACATAACAAAATCCTTTCAGTAAAGAAAATTTCCTTTTTCCATGATTTTTTTTCCATCCAGAAGAAGGGTCGGCTCTTTCAGTACAAAATCCAGGTGAAAGGAGACAAGGTTTTTCCCTCCGATGGTTCCATTTGAGCCGAAACCGAAATGGATCGCCCCCTTTGTGCCTTCATCAATAAGCATATTGCCGCAAAGGGATGCTTTTTCATTGAAGCCTATTCCGATTTCCGCAAGGACTCTTCTTTTTTCCTCCCGGAACATCTCTTCAAGAATCTCTGTGATACGGGAGTCGGAAGAAAGGAATTTTCTGATCTTTCCATTTTCCACTTCCAGAGAAACTTTTTCTTTCAATAAGCCAATCTCATCACAGGTGATAGAGCCGTCAATAACAAGCGTTCCATTGCTTTTTTCTTCCACCGGAGCGATATTTGCTTCAATATCCGGCGGAGAGGCAAGAAGATGGGAGGGATCTGTAAATCCGGGACATGAGTTGCCGCTGCGTCCGGCAGTACAGGCTTTGAGATATGTTCCGGAAGATGTGGAGATTTCAAGCGTGGAACTTTCTGTAAGAAGGGCAGCCATCTTTTCCACCTGCGGGAAATAGTCTTTGTAAGGCGCGGAAAGTGCCGGATCTTCCAGAAGCGGAAGGGTATAGGAGGGCATACTTAAAAACCGTATTCCTTTTTTATTGGCATCCAGCCGGACCTTTGTATGGGCAAGAGAGTTGTGGGTAAGGCAGAATATAACATGGGAGGAAAGCATTTTGCCTACCGCATCTTCCCGGGGTTCTTCCCCGTGAACAGAGCTTCCTGCAAGTTTATGTTTTTCAAAGAAAAATCCCTCCTGCTGCAGGATCTGCATAAAAAGCAAAGCAATATTTTCTGTTTTTTCATCGTAGAGGAAAAGACTTTTTTCCCCTTCTTTCAGAGTTGCCGCATGAAAAAGGATATGCCGGATATTGTTTTTCAGAATGTCGCTCTTCATTTTTCACCTCGCGGCAATAAAGATAGCACGGAAGGGATTTTTTTGCAAGCCGGAAAAGAAAAAATGTGTCATTCACCTGAAAAAAGGATTTTCAACTTGAAAAAGATCTTTTGCGGAGTAATATTATTATATTAATAATATTTTTTGTTTGAGCACAAGGAGAATTGTATGGCAAAAAACCGGATCCTTTTTCTGGTGGATTATTGTCTCACACCCCATGTGAAGACGGAAGACGCCGGTATCCTCTGCGAAAATGACAGGATCATTGCCATTGGCGGAGCTTCTGCATTTTCCTTTTCCGATGAGCGTTTGCAGATCGTGAAATTGAATGATGTGTATGCCATGCCCGGATTGATCGATTGTCATGTTCATGCCGATTATCTTTTCAGTGAAACCGATTCCTCCACGCCGCTTATGGCAGAGGAGGAGGTCAAGCGTATGACGGGACTTTGCAGGTATCTTGCCGCCCACGGTGTTACCGCTTTTGTTCCCACTTTACGGACAGTGGGCAAGGAGGAGTTTATCCGTAATACGGCGCATCTTGCGGAAATGATCCGCAAAGACTTCGGCGGCGCGGTCCCTGTGGGGATCCACCTGGATGGACCTTTTATCAATCCGGAGATCCTTTCCACCCATCCGGCGGAGTATGTTTCAGAGATCGATATGGGGTATCTCAAAGAACTTGTGGAGGCAGGTGCCGGCAGGATCAAACTTCTTTCCTTTGCCCCGGAATTGAAAAATTCCGATCTCCTTATTGAGTACCTTCTGGAAAACGGGATCATCCCCTCCATCGGTCACTCCCTTGCCAATGAGGAGCAGACCCTTCTTGCCATTGAACAGGGCGCAAGAAGAGCTACAGACATGTATAATGCCATCCCTGCTTTCAATTACCGGGAGTCCAATATAACGGATACTCTTCTCACCGATGACCGGGTAACGGTGGAGATCATTGCGGATGGTTCGGTTCTTTCCCGCCGTGCCATTGACATTACCATGCGGGTGAAACCGCAGAAAAATGTGGTGGCGATCAGTGATACATATTGCAATGATCCCGCCCATCTGGATTTCCCTGCGCTGGACAGCGGCTGGCGGAATCTTAAAAATCATCATGCGTTGAAGGAAACAGATGCTGCATGCTGTTTCACCTCCAACCCGGCAGAAAATATCGGACTTGTCTCCCGAGGGGAATTGAGTCCGGGCAAATATGCTGATATTGTATTTTTCCACACTTCCGATGATACGGTACATTCCACCTATGTTGCGGGAGTCAATGTATTTTCCTCCATGGAGCAGAAATGAAAAAAAATTATTCCGGTAAACCCTTCCGCCGGGGAAGAGACAGTAACGACTTTTCCCGTTTCCAGCATAAAAATAAAAATGTTCCTGCAAAAGAAACTTCCACAGAATCTTTTGCTGAAAGACAGGAGAAGATCCGTTTTGCTGCCAATACGGGAAAGACTTATGAAGGCAAATACCTTCTTCTGGATTCCGGAAACGGCAGAAAACTGGAAATGGTGGGATCTCTCCGGCTGATAAGACCTGCCCTCAATGCTTTCTGGAAACCGACTCTCCCTGAAAGCGAATGGAACAAAGCTGATGCGGAATTCCGCAGGGAACCGGGAACAGGCGGGGGGATCTGGACATGGAAAGTACCCCAGCCCGGGCCGGAGGAATGGACAACGTTGTGGGGGGGAGTTTTTCTTGCGGTCAAGCCCACCAATTTCGGGCATGTGGGATTTTTTGCGGAACAGGCTCCCAACTGGGAATTTATGCGGGAATGTGTGAAAGAGATCGGGGGACACCCGAAAACATTGAACCTGTTTGCCTATTCCGGCGGAGCAACCATTGCCATGGCGCAGGCGGGGGCGGATGCGGTACATCTGGATGCCTCCAACGGGATCATCGAGTGGGCAAAAAAGAATCAGAGTAAGAATCCCGCCAGCAAAGACCGGATCCGCTGGATCTGTGATGATGCCATGAAATTTGTGGCAAGAGAGGAAAGAAGGGGATCAAAATACAGCGGGATCGTTCTTGATCCGCCCTCTTTCGGGAGAGGCTCCCAGGGACAGGTATGGAAGATCGAGGAAAGTATCAGCGGGATCCTTCAATCCTGCCGGAAGATCCTGGATCTTGAACACAGTTGTTTCCTTGTGCTTTCCTGTCACTCTCAGGGATTTTCCCCCACATCGCTGGGCAGGATCCTTGCTGCGGAGTTCCCGGAAGCCGCCTCCTGTATCGAATACGGGGAGATGACTGTGCCGGAAACCGATTTTAAAGGCGTGAAAAAAGAAAACAGGGTACTGCCTGCCGGGATGTTTGCCCGTTTCTTCCTGAAAAAATAATTTTTATCCATACCAACCAATGAGGAATCAAAGATGAAAGACCTCCCGCAGACGGAATTATTGTTTAAAGAATCTGTTGACCGTATTCTTGTTCTTGACGGAGCTATGGGAACCATGTTCCGTACCCAGGATCTGCGTCCTGAAGATTTTAAAAAAGGACCTTTTGCCGATGTGGCAAAGGATCTTTCTTCTGTAAAAGATATTCTCAATCTTACCAAGCCATCTGCTCCTGCCGCCATCCATGACGCCTATCTTGAGGCAGGTTCGGATATTATTGAAACCAATACTTTCAATGCCAATAGTATCGCTCTTGCCGAGTTCGGATTAAGCCGGTTTGCCTATGATATAAACAAGGCAGGCGCACAAATTGCCCGTGCCTGTGCCAATAAATACGCGGCAAAGGATAAAAGACCCCGTTTTGTGGCAGGAAGTATGGGGCCTACCGGAAGAACCGCCTCTCTCTCCCCTGATCCGGATGATCCTGCGGCAAGAAATATCACCTTTGACGAATTGAGAGAAGCCTACTATTTTGCCGCCTTGGGATTGATCGACGGCGGAGTGGATATGCTTCTTATTGAAACGGTATTTGATACGCTGAATGCCAAAGCGGCTGTTATGGGAGCTTCCCGGGCTGCCCGTGTACGGAATCTCCGGGTTCCCGTCATGCTTTCCGGAACAGTTTCCGATGCCTCCGGCAGAATGTTGGCGGGGCAGAGTGCCAATGCGTTCCTTCAGTCTTTGTCCCACACACCCGAGCTCTTTTCCATAGGGTTCAACTGTGCATTGGGAGCGGAAGAGATGAAACCCCATATCCGGGAGCTGTCGGAGCGTACGGAAGTATTGGTAAGTGCCTACCCCAATGCCGGATTGCCGGATGCGGAGGGAAATTATACCCAGACTCCGCAGATCATGGCGGAAAAGATCCATTCCTTTGCAGAGGAAAATATCGTGGACATCGTCGGCGGATGCTGCGGAACGAGTCCCGCCCATATCAAAGCCATTGCGGAAGCGGTAAAAGGGATGCCTCCCAGAAAATACCATGAAGTGAAAAAATATTTCCGCCTTTCCGGATTGGACGCTCTGGAACTTACGGAAAAAGATACCTTTACCGACATCGGGGAGCGTACCAATGTGGCGGGAAGCAAAAAATTCCTCAACATCATTAAAGAAGGTAAGTATGAGGAAGGTTTGCAGATCATCCGCAGTCAGATCGCCAAAGGCGCAAAGATCATCGATGTAAATATGGATGACTCCCTTCTTGATGCGGAAAAAGAGAT
>JAFVRL010000399.1 GCA_017504325.1 Lentisphaeria bacterium
AGGATCTTCAATCCCCGTTCCTGAAGAACATGGTAGTTTTCCGGAGCAAGCATCGCCCAGTGGACATTGGTGGGGGGAGTACAGCTTTTACTTCCGGCAATACGGATGAGTTCCTTCATGGTAAGATCATAGTCATTTGCAAGCTGTTTTTCTGTACAGTGCTGATAGGGACGGTCGGGAAATTCCCCCAGAGCGTGGAAAGCAAGATGGAGCCAATCGGAATTATCTTCAAACTGGCTTTTATAAGCGTCGGTAGCTTTATCAAGGGTGAATTTTTCCGCATCGTGATCGTTGCGGAAGAAACATTTGAGGATGAATTTGCTTCCGTATTTATCGTGAAACTCTTTCAATTTTTTCAGATAAAAGTGATCCATCAGATATTTGGGCTTGTTTCTGGTAAGATCGGCAAAAAAGAAACAGTTGTCATCAATGCGTACGGCATAGCGTTTAAAAGACGCCTTATCCCATACAAGGACAATGGAAAGAGTGCGTTCTCCAAATTTATCTCTGGCTTTGGCTGTTACGGTATTGATCTTTTCCGTGAGGGGGATCTCCGCCGTAAATTCCCGGTCATTGCGTTTTGCGGCAATGCCGTTGACTGTAACGGTACTCTGGGGAGTGGCGATCCCCCGGATCTGAATGGTGAGGGCTTCCGGTGTTTCTTTACCGTGTTTGTAATTGAGGATCTCTCCATTACGGTGGGAAGTTATTTCCAGCATTTTTTTCTCCTTTTTTTGTTATGGATCATCTTATTCCTATATTATATATGTCCATTCAGTATATTGCAAATTATAAAAACTGTATAATCGGGCATTTTTTTATGATAAAATGAGCATGAAAAAGAAATGATATTTGTATAAAAAGGAAAGAAGAAGTATATTTTATACAGAAAAACAAGGTGGGATATGACTGAAAATTTTATTTACCGGCATGAATGTGAATTTTCTTCCGGCGGCGGAAGATCGGAAGAAGATTTCTATATCAACAACAGAGATACATTTTCTTCCGATGCGTTACTGTGTCTGCAATTTTTTCTGGAATCAGAATGGCAGAATTTCCGGGGGATCAAACAGGCGGAAAGTTCCTGCGCTTTCATCGGTCTGATCCATGCGGGAACCCAGAAAAGAGTGACGGAAGACGGGGAATATGAGATAAATGAAGGTGACATGATACTGGAAAGAGAGAGTCAGAAAGTCCTTTATACCCAGGCGATGGGCAGAGAGATCCTCCGCCGTACAGGGATCATTATATACCGCAACACATTCTTCGATACAGTTGCCGGAACTCTTTTTCCTGAAAAAACTGATGTGATCCATTGCAGTGATCCGGGAAGGATGAATACTTTTTTTCAAGCCGTAAAAAAGGAGATACTGGAACATGGCGGCAGAAGTGACATCCTTTCCCAACTGCTTTTTGCTCTTTTGCAGGAGATATATTTCCAGAAAAAGAAAAACGGGTTTCCGGAAAAACTCCGTAAAGCTCTGGAGTATATCGAAAGAAATGGTTTCCGGCAGCTGTCCAGAGAGGAATTGGCAGAAAATACAGGCATTTCTGTCCGGCTTCTTACAGAATTATTCCGGAAATATTTGAATAAAAGCCCCGGGAAATATTTGAGCGACCGCAGAATAGAATATGCAGTGGAACTTCTTGCGGCAGGGAGACTTTCTGTAGGGGAGACCGCCCGTCTTGCGGGATTTACAAGTACAGAATATTTCATACGGGAATTCAAACGCCGTACCGGAAAAACTCCCGGCAGATACAATAACTGACAGATTACAGAAAAGTACGCTTCTTTACCGGCGTTATTATGTATAATTCTTTTTCCGCCATTGACAAAATACGAATTTATGCTAAATTTATATTGATATTTTTTTATCTTGAAAATAACAAAAAGGATCAAAAATGGAAGAAACAAAAAAGAAAGCCGGTTTTAACGGAAAACAATTTGCCATCTGGATGGCGGCATTGGTACTGGGAACCATTCTGGGGACACTGGGGTGCGCTCCTCTCAATGAATTCTTTGATTTTATTGCTGCCATCTACACAAGACTCTTTAAATTTATTGCTGTCCCCACCATTGCTCTTGCGGTGACCACAACTTTAGCTCTTCTGGGGGCTAAAAAGGATACAGGACGCATTTTTCTGCATACCATCATCTATACTGTTCTCACAACGGTAGTTGCCGCTGTTGTGGGAGCGATCCTTTATAAGGTCATTGCTCCGGGCAATCTTCCTGCGGAACTGATTGCCCAGGGAAAAGCAAGTGTCCCCTCCAATCTGGGAAAACTTACCGTTTACAACCACATCCTTGCGGTGGTGCCGGATAATCTTCTTTCCCCCCTTTCCTCCGGAAATGTATTAAGTATCCTTCTGGTATCTTCCGCAGTGGGGCTTGCTCTTGCTTTTATGAAAGAATCTGAAAATATCCAGGTACTTCTCAAAGGGATCCTGGGATTGCAGGAATTGTTGTTCACTCTCATCAAAGCTCTGGTCTGGACTCTTCCTGTGGGGATCGTAGCATTTTCCGCCCAGCTTGCCGCCCAGATGTCTGCCGGAGTGATCGTTGGTTCCCTGGGAAAATATGTTGCGGTAGTCCTTGGCGGTAATATTTTGCAGTTCTGTGTCGTTCTGCCCCTCTTTCTGCTGATCAGAGGGTTGAATCCGCTGAAAGTATTTAAACAGATGCTTCCTGCTGTTCTCATGGCATTTTTCACAAAGAGTTCCGCTGCCACATTGCCTGTAACTGTTGCTTCTGCGGAAAACAATCTGAAAGCAAAAAAGGAAGTTGCCCGTTTTATCCTTCCTGTCTGCTGTACCATCAATATGAACGGCTGTGCCGCCTTTATTCTTGTCACCTCCCTTTTTGTGATGCAGAATAGCGGTATGCCCATCACCTTTGAAAGCATCCTTCTCTGGATCCTTATCGCTGTGATCTCCGCCATCGGCAATGCCGGAGTGCCCATGGGCTGCTATTTCCTTACTTTGTCTCTTATGTCCGGAGCCGGAGCTTCCATTGGCATTATGGGGATCATCCTGCCCATTTATACTGTCATTGATATGATCGAAACCGGTGTGAATGTATGGTCGGATTCCTGCGTATGCGCCATTGTGGATAAAGAACTTGCAAAGAAATAAAAAACAGATTTGCGGCATGAAGAGAGTAAATCTTTTCATGCCTTTTTTTGTCAGAAAAGGAGAGAAAATATGAAATTCCGGATGGTTCACAATAACTTGAACGTTTTTGATCTTGACAAGAGCATTAAATTCTATCAGGATGCTTTTGATATGCACGAAGTACGCCGCATCAACGCCAAAGACGGTTCCTTTATCATCGTTTATCTGGAAGACGGCAACAGTACCCATCAGTTGGAACTTACCTGGCTCCGTGATTGGGAAAAACCTTACGATCTGGGCGACAATGAGTTTCACCTTGCCTTTGAAGTGGATGACTATGAAGCAGCCCACAAACGCCATGAAGAAATGGGCATTATCTGTTACGAAAACCCTGAAATGGGAATTTATTTCGTGACCGACCCCAACGGCTACTGGCTGGAGATCATCCCCGCCGGGAAATACTGAACAGATACGGAGAGGTACGGATGGGTACGGATGAGTACGGAGATTTATTACTCCCGTCAGGCGGATACCGGCGGTTGAAGTCTTTTCAACTGGCGCAGCTGATCTATGATATTACCGTACACTTCGTAAAACTGTATATACCTAAAGCAAGCCGGACTTGTGACCAAATGGTTCAGGCGGCACGCTCCGGGGTGCAAAATATTGCAGAGGGTTCCATAGATGCGGCAACATCTGCCAAATTGGAACTTAATTTATACAATGTTGCCCGAGCCTCTCTTGAAGAACTGAAACTGGACTATCAGGATTATCTGCGTCAGCGTGGTGAAAAAGTTTGGAACAAAGGTGAGTTTCTCTATGCCGAATTTGTTAATCGCCGCATAAGCTGCAAAAAAGAGTTCAGAGAGTTTATTGTTTGGGCAGAGGGGCGCTCCTCAGTACCACTCCGTACAGTTCCGTACAAATCCGTACTGGTCGCCAATGGTACGGTTCTACTGATCGAAACGGCAAGTTATTTTTTGAAGCGGCAGATTCAGAATAAATCGGTGATATTTCTGGAAAACGGCGGTTTTTCAGAGCGTATGCACAATATGCGTACCAAAAAACGCAAAGATCACTGATGGGGATGTATTCGTTATGACCACTGTGCCCAACGGCTACTGGCTGGAGATCCTGCCGGAGGAAAAATAAAGGTGTAAAAATGATTTTTAAGTCTGTCCGGAAGAAATTCGATTTTCTTACAAACGATAAAGAATATACTCTTTTTTCCAACAGAGATATTTTCCGTTTGATCATTCCTCTCTTTTTTGAACAATTGCTGTTCATTCTTGTGGGGAGTGCGGATACGCTTATGGTCGCAGGATTGGGGGAAGCAAGTATTTCGGCAGTTTCCCTTGTGGATATGTTCAATAACT
>JAFVRL010000400.1 GCA_017504325.1 Lentisphaeria bacterium
ATTACGAAAGAGTTTGACTGCACAAAAGGAAAAAGTGAGGGGGATAGGGGAGAGAAAAAAGCAAAATGCGTTTGTCTCTCCCCTGAAGGTTGCCCAAAACAGGATAAAGAAGTATTTTTGAAAAAATCTGATAAAATCACTTTTTCAAAAATCAATTTTCTCCCGTTCAAACCCAAGGGAAATACCCGTTTTTTGAAAAATTATGGGATAGCTGTGTTTTTCTTTCTCTCTTTTATTATTCTGAACTTGAAAAACTCTTTTCTGAGTTTAAGTTAAAAAAAGCAGAATATATTTTCACCGGAACGGTAAAAAGAGGAGGAAAAAATGATTCTTTCTGTGCAATGGTTTATTTCCGCACTTGTGGAAAATGAGCTTCTTGATTTGGAGGATGCCGTAGGTCTCAACGGGGAACTGGGGGGAAACCCGGATCTTGAAACTTTTGCTGCAACACTTCTTGAGTCTGTCAGTGCCCAGTATGAGGGGGAGGATGCTTCTGCCGCAACGGAAAGGATCCATGAGTGCCGGCAATTCGCAGAAGAACAGGCGGCGACCGGAATGATCCCGGCTCTTTTTGCAGAAGAACCGGCAGAAGGACAGCATGAAGAGGATCCTCCTGTTCCTCCGCTTCCGGAAGACAGGGAAGACGCTTTTACTGTTCCATCTGCTCCCGGTGAAAAAAAGGTCGTATTGCCCAAAGCTTCCCCTGCCAGAAAACTTGCCGGTCCTCCCGGCGGATTCGGAAAAGGTTTGCCTAAAAGTGTTCCCGGTATTCAGATCTCCCCTGTTGATACGGAGGATGGTCAGGAAGATGACGGAAGTTTTGTCACTCCTCTGGAAGAAGAGGGGATGGCTTACGGGGAACTGGATATATCTCCCTACATTGATGAAAACGGCACTTACACGGGACCGCGAACTGCTCTCGGGCTGCCCAGTCTTGCAGGAGAGGAAAATCTTACTCTCCCCCAGATCAGTGCCATTATGCAGGCTCTTCTTACGGAACTGCGTGCTTACGGCGCAAGCGATCTTCATATTTCCGCCATGTCTGCTCCCTTTATAAGGCGGAATCTGGAACTGGAAAGACTGGAAGATATTGTCATCTCAAGGGAACTGGCGGAAAAGTGCAATTTCTGTCTGCTGACGGCTCAACAGGCGAGAACTTTCCGGAAAGAACAGGATATGACCTTTGCTCTTGAGATCGGCAGTGACCGTTTCCGTACCGCCCTGATCCTGCATAAGGACGGGATCGCCGGAAGTTACCGTCTGGTACCCGATCAGATCCCCTCCCTTGCAGAACTGGGATTCCTGCCCAAAGATGTGGAAACTCTGGAGCGTCTTATGGACTATCCCAACGGGCTTGTCCTTGTCACCGGACCTATCGGAAGCGGAAAGACAACGACTCTTGCCTCTCTTGTGGATATTGCCAATTCCCGCAGACAGGATCATATCATCACCGTGGAAGATCCCATTGAGATCCTTCAGAGATCCAAAAGCTGTCAGGTGACCCAGCGGCAGGTGGGGAAACATACAAAGAGTTACAGTTCTGCTTTGAAAGGAGCGTTGCGTGAGGACCCGGATATTATCGTTATCGGGGAAATGCACGACCTTGAAACCATTGAAAACGCCATTACGGCAGCCGAAACCGGACATCTGGTCATCGGTACTCTGCATACAAGGGATGCCGCCAATACCATGAACCGTATTCTGGATGTGTTCCCTCCCAACCAGCAGCCCCAGATCCGTTCCATGACGGCAGGAAGTCTGCGTGGAGTATTGTGTCAGAACCTTGTAAAAGGGGCAGATGGAAAACTGACTGTGGTCTATGAGATCCTTATCAATACTCTTGCCATTGCCAATGTCATCAATGAAGGCAAGATCTTCCAGTTGAAAGGTAATATGCAGATCGGGGCGAAAGTGGGGATGTGTACTATTGACCAGAACCTTCTGGAAAAATGGAAAGCTGGAGCAATAAGTTATGATACTGCCAGAGAGGGGATGACGGATAAATCTGTTATCGCCCTTCTGGAAAAAGAAAATGCAGTCCGTGAAGCACAGAAATTTGCCGCAGAAGCTGCCGCCAGAGCCGCAGAAGCGGAAGAAACGGCAAAAAAATAAGAGAAGGGAAAGGAGAAAATCATGCCTGTAATTGACGAATATCTGAAAGCCATGCTGGATAAAGGCGGTTCCGACCTGCACCTTTCCATTGGTCAGCCGGTGAAATACCGTGTCCATGGTTCCATTGTAAAACATGATGAGAATATCATTACGCCGGAATTTATGGAAAGTATGCTTGAGGAGATCTGTTATCCCAAATACCGCTGGAAAAATTTTCTGGAAAACCATGATCTTGACTTTGCCTATGAGATCCCGGATCTGGCGCGTTTCCGCTGTAATTACCTTTACAATCAGGAAGGCATGGCTGCTGTCATGCGGCAGATCCCCAGCAAGATCCTTACAGTAAAAGATCTTGCACTGCCGGAAGTGCTTTTAAAGATCTGTCAGCTCAAAAGCGGTCTTGTCCTTGTTACCGGTCCCACAGGAAGCGGTAAATCCACCACGCTTGCCGCTATGATCGACTACATCAATGATACACAGAACAAACATATCATCACCATTGAAGACCCTGTGGAATTTGTGCATAAAAATAAAAACTGCACCATTGTCCACCGGGAGGTGGGACTTCATGCCCACTCCTTCCCGAAAGCGTTGCGCGGAGCCATGCGTTCCGACCCGGATATCGTTCTTATCGGGGAAATGCGGGAACTGGATACCATCCGGCTGGGACTTACCTGCGCCTCCATGGGGATGCTGGTTTTCGGTACACTGCATACAAACAGCGCACCCAAGACCATCGACCGTATCATTGATGCTTTCCCCGCCGATGAACAGACCCAGATCCGTACCATGCTTGCAGAGTGTTTGCAGGCAGTCGTCTCCCAGCAGTTATGCAAACGCAAGGAAAAAGGCAGGATCGCCGCCCATGAGGTCTTATTGTGGACAGACGGTCTTCCGGGAACGATCCGTGAGGGTGCTATTTCCAATATCCGTACCATTATCGAAGCCAATAAGGGTATGGGCATGTGCAGTATGGATGGAACATTGCGCAGCCACTATGAAAATGGGTTCATCTCCGGCAGGGAAGCATATATGAAAGCCGCCGATAAAAAACTTTTCCTTGACCTTCTTAAAGAAGAAACCGGTCAGGAAGTGTAAATAAGAAAGGAAAAAAGAATATGTCCATAGAAGAATACATGGATCATTGCAGGAAACTTGCCCTCAATGCTCTCAAACCCACAGAAAAAGAATTACAGCACGGTCTTGAACTGCACAAAGAAGCCTTCGTTTTCGATGCTTACGGATTTATGCCCCTTGCAGGAGATAAATGCCCCCGCCTGGATCAGCTTATCAAAGAAAAGGCAGGACGCGATGAACTCAAACTTGCCTATGAAGAACACATTATGAATGGTGCTTATGAATCCAATCCTGCTTTGCGCAAAAAACTTGCGGAAGTCTGGGAAGAAGCCGGTGTGGATTGCGTTTTCCAGAACAGCGGGGTGGAAGGCAACAGCATTGACGGACTTCTGAAACGGTTGAGTTTTTATACCTATATAACCGACCTCATGCCGGAACTTTATGAGCGTGCCGTATTCCCCCATCAACTCCCCGGGATCAAAGAACGGGGGCATAAAGCTCTTTACATGACGACAAACGGCGTCCCGCTCCCGGAACGGCTCGTTTCCCCCCAGGAGGCTCTTTCCCATATCGGAGTTTTCGCAAAACTGGGTGTGCGGATGATGCACCTTACCTACAACCGCCGCAACCTTATCGGTGACGGCTGCGCCGAGAGCGCTGATGCCGGATTGAGCGATTTCGGCAGGGAAGTCATCGCCGAAATGAACCGGGTCGGAGTCATTCCCGACGTGGCGCACAGCGGGCAGCGTACCAGTCTGGAAG
>JAFVRL010000401.1 GCA_017504325.1 Lentisphaeria bacterium
ATAAAGTCATAGCATTGAGCGGATATTTTCTTGCAAGAAAAGAGGGATTTTTTCCCCTTGATGCGCCCGTATTTTTCGAGATCAATACTCCTGGCGGAAGTGTTGAAAGTTATAAAAGATTTCTTGAGAAACTGGATTCGTAATATCATTTTCAATATAACGACTGCAAAAAAGGTATTTTATGACAGAAGAAAAGTTCCTTCAAACTGTATCGGACATCAACAATTGTCTTTCCGACTATGTTCTCACGATCCTTCTTGTGGGTGTGGGGATATTTTTCACATTTAAAACCCGCTTTGTCCAGATCCGTTGTTTTGCGGAAGGCTGGAAAAATGCCTTCGGCAGATTTTCTCTTCACGGAGATCAGAAGAAGACGGGGATGAGTCCTTTTCAGGCATTGACTGCCGCGGTTGCGGCACAAGTAGGTACGGGGAATATCGTAGGAGCCTCCGGAGCGATCCTCACAGGCGGTCCGGGCGCGATCTTCTGGATGTGGATCATTGCCTTTTTCGGTATGGCGACCATCTATGCGGAAGCGGTTCTCGCCCAGACGACCCGTCTCACCGAAAAAGACGGAACACATAAAGGGGGCCCTGTCTATTACATCAAAAAAGCCTTTCCCAATTCTTTCGGAACATTTCTGGCAGGATTCTTTGCCTTCGCCATTATTATCTCCCTGGGTTTCATGGGGTGTATGGTACAGGCAAACTCCATCGGTGAAACCTGTCAGACAGCCTTCGGGATCCCGGCATATCTGGTGGGTATTTTTATTGCCGCAACGGCAGGACTGGTTTTTACAGGAGGAGTGGGGAGACTGGTACAGGTCACGGAAAAACTGGTTCCTGTCATGGCGATCCTTTATCTTGCCGGAGGACTGTATGTCCTTATCACAAGATTCCAGTATCTGCCGGATACCTTCACGCTGATCATCAAATTCGCCTTTACTCCGGAAGCACTCATTGGCGGCGGGATCGGACACGCATTGAAAACAGCCATCAGTTTGGGTGTCAAACGGGGTCTGTTCTCCAATGAAGCGGGAATGGGATCCACACCACATGCTCATGCGATTGCGGATGTTCCCTCTCCGCATGTCCAGGGAACCGTAGCAATGATGGGAGTATTCATTGATACGATCATCGTCCTGACGATGACGGCATTGATCGTTATATCTACCCTCTATACAGGAGACGGCCCCCTTGCCGGAGCCAATGCCTCCACTTATACAGCCATATTGAAGAATACGGGCCTTACCCAGACAAATCTTGTGCAATATGCAATCGGTTCTGCCAGCACAGTATCCATCGGCAATATTTTTGTTGCAGTATGTCTGCTCTTTTTTGCATTTTCCACCATTTTAAGCTGGAATTATTTTGGCAGGATCAATTTTGCCTATCTTACCGGCAACCGGGGGATTCTGATCTATTCCTTTATCGCAGTCCTCTGCATCTTCGGCGGGACAATTATGAAAAGTGATCTTGTATGGGCATTGCAGGATATGTTCAACCAGTTGATGGTTCTTCCCAATGCGCTTGCGCTGCTTGTTCTTTCCGGGATCGTTGCAAAAATTGCAGGAATGAAAAAAGAGTAAAAAAGAAAAAATCAACAGTTATCTCTATACATAAATGCCGGAAATCCTGATTGGATATCCGGCATTTTTTACTGTAGTGTTCCGTATAATTCAAAACATTTGCGCTCAAATATCTGTCTTACTTGAAGAACACCTGCAAAGTATTTTCTTTGCAGAAGGTATTTCCGGCGGCAGAATATTCCACGAGGAAATGCCCATTCCATTCTTCGCCGATCTTTGCCCCCGGCACCTCATTTTTACGGGAATCTTCCGCAAGGATCAGTGCGCCTCTCTTTACGGCTGTATAAGAGGGATCTCCGGGAGCGGAAACCTCTTTCAGGGAAAGATCAAAAAAGATCTCCACAGCATCCTTTTCCTCCCATTGACGGTTTATTCTCAAATAATCGCCTTTGATGAAAGAAAGTTTTTCCCCATTGAGTCTGACCTCTTCCGTATAGCAGGGAATACGCAGAGAAACCATGAATTTTTCAGAACTTTTCAATTTCAAAGTCACGATATTTCCATAAGGATAATCCCCTGTCACCTCAAGAGAAGTTCCGGCAAATTCCGCATTCATCTTTTCATAAAGATTGATTACACACCCATATACTTTATTATTCTTCTCCAATACGCGCAATGCAAGAGGATACGCCATGGCAAGCCCTTCCGGTCCCTGTGCCCGGCAGCAGTCATGCCCGTCAAAAGGTGTTTTGAAACAGATCTGCATCTGATCGCCTGCGGGCTTTTTCCAGCCGCCTCCGGTAAGGGGGGTGGGGTTGGCATGGGTAAAGTTTCTTCCATCCGGAGTCATGCCGCCAAGCAGGGAATTATAGAGGATCTTTTCCGATACATCTGCTGCGGAAAAACATTCATTTCCGGCAAGGGAGATCAGACGGTCGGCATAATGGAGAAGGGTAGTCATAATACAGGTTTCCCCCAGACTTCCCGCATCGGAAAGATGCTGTTTATATCTTCCCTCAAACCAGAATTCCCCTACCGGATCTTTCAAGCCGGATGCTCCGGTAAGCATAAGTTCATTGTCACATACGAGGCGGAAATACTTGAAGCAAATCATTTTGTAATCCCGGTCTTTCATATATTCCTCTCCCCGTTTTTCCGCAGTAAGGATATATTCAGCAAGCCCCTGGAAACAACTGGTAAGTTCGTATGCTTTCCCATTGCCAATGAGGGAAGGAAGAGTGCCTTTTTCCACCTCTTCAAAAATATTATTGGAAGTGGAACAGCCGCTTAAAATCAATTTTTCCGCAAGTTTTTTCCAACGGGGATCTCCTGTGAGATCCCATACCCCGACGATCGCCCCCAGCATGGAAGAAGTTGGCAAACCGGTATGCAGCCCGTAATCCGGGAAAAATTTTCCGTCCTTTTCCATAAGGGCTTCCACATAGGCAAGAAGAGAAGTGCAGGCTTTGGCGATCTCCTCTTTTCTCTTCCCGGTTTGAGCGTAACGCAGTAGTCCGATAAGAACATACTTGATTCCCCACAGATTCCAGCCCTGCAACTGTTTTTCCGCAGGATAACTGGAAATACTGCCGTCCTCTCTCTGCGCGGAAAGCATATCGGAAATGGTTTCATCAATGATCTTTTCCATTTCATTATCCCGGATATAACAATTTAACAGGATCGCGCCGCGCAGAACTTTCCCCCAGAATTCACAACGCCAGCCATTATCCATTTCCTTACGGGTATGGAATATTTCCACAAGACGGGAAAAGGAGGTCTCTTTAAGATAGTTCTCCAGCACAAGATGCCCGGCATTCCCCAGAACACCCTGAAGAGAAAGAGTATAATCAGTAATATTCATAAATCATCCTTTCCATATTTTACTTTCAGACGGAGCAATAACATAACACATTCCAAAAGAATTTTCAAATCTGTTTTATCCCGTAATACAAAATAAAATCCGCAAAAAAAATACCCGGACAAAGAAAACTCCTCTGTTCAGGCATTTTTTCAGCTGCTTTCAAATATTATTTTTTCAGCATATTCTTTATGGTGTAATAAGCAAGTTTCGGACGGCGGTACTCATCCACCACCCCTTTATTGTTCATGGCATGGGGTCTTACAATGATCCCGCTCGTGGCGGCATAGGTACGGGAGTTGCAATACTGCCAGATGGCAAGCCCGGTAATACGGTCATTTTCCAGAGTATAACGCAATACTTCCGCAAGAAGTTCCGACTGGTAATCTTCCGACCATCTTTCCCCGTTGCGTTCCCCGATGATGGCGGCAGCGCCCACTTCACTTATGATGAAAGGTTTATTGCCGCTGCCCTTTTCTTCCGCAAAAGCGAGAAGTTCAT
>JAFVRL010000402.1 GCA_017504325.1 Lentisphaeria bacterium
CATAATGGCTTCCCAGGTGGAACCTTCATTGCAGTCCCCGTCGGAGGCAATACAGATGATTTTATGGGATTTTTTTGCCTGTTTTGCCGCCATAGCCATACCGCAGGCAACAGGAAGTCCATGACCGAGAGAACCGGTGGAAAATTCCACGCCGGGGATATGATGGGAGATGTGTCCGGAAAGTTTACCGGCATCTTTATAGTAGGTATCCAGCCATTCTTTGGGGAAGAATCCTTTTTCCGCCAGTGTGGCAAAAAGGGCGGCTCCGCCGTGACCTTTACTGAAAATAAGGCGGTCACGGTCAGCTTTGTCCGGACTTGAGGCATCCACATTAAGGATGCGGTTGTAGAGGACGGCGAGGATGTCTGCTGCGGAAAGCATACTTCCGATGTGTCCGCTTTCGCCGCGGTACACCATTCGCAGACAGTTGAGACGGACGGCTTTCGCCAGTTCTGCACAGTCTTTAAACATTTGTTTTCCTTTCTTTGATTCGGTTGAATAAAGCATATTTTAATGTTTTTACAAACAGAGAGCAAGTCTCTTTATTTTCCTTCCACCGGTTTTGCAAGATCGCCGCAGATGGTGATCCCGCCGTCGGCGGTGATGATGGAACCGTTGACATACGTGGAATCGTCGCTTGCAAGGAAGAGAGCAAGAGAGGCTACTTCCTCCGGAGTTCCCCAGCGGCGCAAAGGAGTACGCAGATTGATGAAGGTGAAGGCATCGAAATCCGGACCGTCCGGATTGGATTGTTTCACCATATCGGTGGCGATGGCGGCGGGTGCGATACAGTTGGTACGGATGCCGTATTTCCCGTATTCCACAGCCAGGGAACGGGTCAACGATACAGTAGCACCTTTGGTAGCAGTATAGGCGTCACATTTGGGAATACCGATGACTCCGGCACTGGAGGCGGTATTGATGATTGCGCCTTTTCCTCTTTTCTGCATCATGGGAATGGCAAAGTGACAGCAGTTGAAAATACTGTTGAGATTGATCCCAAGGACTTTCTGCCATGTTTCCGGGGCGATCTCGGTAAGGATACCGTCTTTTCCTGCAAGATAAACGGACGCATTGTTATACATCACATCCATCATGCCGTCATTTTCTTCTGCAATGACATCAAATGCCGCCTTCACAGATTCATAGGAAGAAACATCACACTTCAGGAATTTTGCCTTTCCGCCTGCTGCCCTGATGGTGTTTTCCGCATCCTGCCCGCTTACATCATCAAATTCCAGAATGTAAACGAATGCGCCTTCCTTTGCAAAAAGTTCCGCACCCTTTCTGCCGATACCTTTTCCGGCACCGGTGATCACACATACTTTGTCTTTCAATCTCATTTTCTTCTCCTTTTTACTGTTTTATTCTGTAAAATATCTGTTCAAACTGTATAACGCCGCCCCGGCGGGGGCATCGGATTTACCGATACTTCCGCAGGAAATATCCAGCGTTTCCGCAAGGGAGGAAAGCATATTTTCCTTCAGGGCATTGCGGAAATTTCCGGTAAAAATATCTTTTTCATCCTTTACTTCACTGCGCAGGACGATACGGTTTATTCCGGTAAACCCTGCCAGATCCGCCGCCGCTCTGCCCAGTGCCGTCCCACCCTCTTCCAGAAGGCGTACACAAAAAGCATCCCCCTCTTCCGCCTGCTGGACAAGTTCCTTTAAAGTAATATTTTTCCTTCTTTTATTCTTTTTATTTCCTTCAAGAATATACCGCATCAGAAGACCGTCAGCAGAAGAGATACTTTCCAGACACCCCCGTTTCCCGCAGGAACAAAGCGGACCATCTTCCTTTACCCGTATATGCATTTCCCCGGAGGAAGGCAGATATTCCCGTAAAAAGTTTCCGTGAAGGACAAGAGTAGCCCCGATCCCCCCTTTGACGATGATGTAGATAAGATTTTCCACCTGTTTTTTCCCGCCGTGGAAAATATCCATGTAACAGCCTGCATCAGAACGGGAAAGCACTTCCACATGACAGGCAAATTGTTTCTGCAATGCCGCTTTGATCTCCTGCCCTGCCCAGTCTTTCACATGGGCTGCATAGATACTTTTTCCGCTGACAGGATCAAATATTCCCACATCCGCCAGACCCAGCGAAGCAAGGCGCGCTCCGGAATTTTCATCCACAAGCTCATTTTTGAAGGCGGAAAGTTTTTCAAGGATCAGATTCAATCTCTCTTTTCCGCCCAGAGCTTCCGGCAGAATACACTGTCTTCTTTCCAACTCTTTTCCGGCTCCATCCATAAGCGTCATCACCAGGAAATCCGGCAGATGTTCCGCTCCGATACACATAAATTTTTCCGGTACAAGTTCCAGACGCACAGAACGCTGTTTACTCTGATCTTCTTTCCGGATCATTTCCTCTTCCAGCAGGGAATCACAGGCGGCAACAATATTATTGAGCCGCATCCGCAGGGAATTCATGATCTCCTGACGGATGGCACTCTTATTCAGGTATAAGTAATAAAGGATCGCCTTTTTTACATCCATTTTTCTCTCCGGAAATGGCATCTTTTTTCTTAATTATCACTGATAATATAATAGGCAAAAAACAAAATTCAAGAGGTGATTTCAAGAAAAAAAGGTAAAGATCTTATTTTGAGATCACGAAAATGGCATTAGAGGCGAAAAGATTGGGACAGACCGGCGCAAGAAAACGCAGAAAATCCCTGTGTTGGGAAACAGGAAGTTCCTTCAGGATCTTTATACCCTTTTCTTTGCACATATCCCGGAAATCCGAAAGCATCCCGGGATGGATATTGGGGGTATCGTACCATTTCAAAGGCAGCCTTTTTGTTACAGGCATGTGACCTGTAAGCATTTGCATCCGGGCATCCAGCTGACCGAAATTCATAATACTGATAATGCCTTTTCCTCCGATACGCAACATTTCCTGAAGGATAAGGTCAGGTCTCTGTACTGCCTGCAAAGTCCGGCTCAATATCACATAATCATAACTGTGATCGGCGAAGAGGGAAAGGGGTTCATTGAGATCTGCCTGAATAACAGGAACTCCCCGTTCCATGCACTGGATCAGCTTATCCTGATCCAGCTCCACGCCCATGACTTTGGCATTTTTTCTCGATTTCAGAACACGGAGCAATCTGCCGGATCCGCAGCCCAGATCCAGCACCCGGGCATTTTCCGGGATCATATCAGCGATCATAACAAGGTCGCGGCGGGAAAGAATAGGTTCAGAATCTGCCGGATTATGCGCTATTTTCATTTTTGAACCTCCTTCTCTTTATAAATGTTATCAAGAAAATTATCCACCAGTTTGCCCAGCGTTTCATATTCCAGAAGGAAGGCATCATGTCCGTAATGACTCTTTATATCGCAATAGGTGACATCATTGCCGTTTTCCAGAAGCAGTCTGGTCAGCTCCCTTGCCTGATAGGGCGGGAAAAGCCAGTCGCTGGAAAATGAGACCACAAGGAAAGGACATTTCACATTGGCAAATACTTTATGCTCATCCCCATTGGCAGAATCGGAAACATCAAAGTAATCAATGGCGCGGGTGATATATAAATAGGAATTGGCATCAAAGCGTTCCACAAAGCGCGTCCCCTGGTGGTTGAGATAACTTTCCACACTGAAATCCATATCGAATTTGAAGGAATAATCCTCCGCAGTCTGTAATTTTCTGCCGAATTTCCGGCTCATGGACTGATCACTCAAATAGGTCACATGGGCAAGCATACGGGCGATGGCAAGACCTTTCTGGGGCTGTTCGGTATAATTGCCCTGCTGCCATGTGGAATCAGACATGATCGCTTCTCTGCCGATCCAGTTGAAGGCAATGGATTGAGGAGAGATCTTGCTGGAAGTGGCAATAGCAAGACAGCTTTCCACCATCTCCGGATAAGAGATGGGCCATTGAATGGCAAGCATACCGCCCATGGAACCGCCGGCGACTGCAAGAAGTTTCTTTATGCCGAGATAGTCCATGAGATGTTTCTGCGCTCTCACCATATCCGAAATCGTGATGACCGGAAAATCCATGTGATAAGGTTTGCCTGTATCCGGATTGAGAGAACCGGGTCCCGTTGTACCGGAACAGCCACCCAATATATTGCTGCAGATGATAAAGAATTTATTGGTATCAAAGGGTTTGCCGGGACCTACCATTTCTTCCCACCAGCCGGGCTTTTTATCTTCCGGGGTATGATAACCGGCAAGATGGGCATCTCCTGTAAGGGCATGTTCCACAAGGATCACATTGCTTTTATCGGAATTGAGGGTACCGTATGTCTCATAACGGATAACTACATCCCGCAAACTCCTTCCGCAATCCAGTTCCAGGATCTCATCCGGTGCAAAGCGGAAATCCTGCGCACTGACCAATCCCACTGATGCAGCAGGAAAAGTGTTGTTCGACTCTGTACTGTGCTTTTCTTCCATCTTGTTATACCCTTAAACTTTTTATTCAGGTGTTCTGTCAGCATCCCTGTAAATAAAAAGACCCGGAAAAACCGGGCCTTTTGTAAATATCTCAAAGAGATTTACCACTGAGGGCTTTCAATGCCTCAATATATTTTGTCCGGGTCTTTTCCACGATCTCCTGGGGCAGTTCCGGAGCAGGCGGGGTCTTGTCCCAGTCCAGACTTTCCAGATAATCCCTGACAAACTGTTTGTCAAGGCTGGGAGGACTGCAATCAAGCCGGTAATCTGCTTTCGGCCAGAAACGGCTGGAGTCGGGGGTAAGGACTTCATCAATGAGAATGATCTCTCCATCCAGTTCACCGAACTCAAATTTGGTATCTGCGAGAATGATCCCGCATTTTTCAGCATGAGCAGCGGCATCCTGATAGATCCTTACAGCATAGTCACTGATCTTTGCCGCTTTTTCTTTGCCGATGATCTCACAGGTCTGTTCAAAGGAAATATTTTCGTCGTGTCCTTCATCCGCTTTGGTGGAAGGGGTGAAAAGAGGTTTCTCCAGTTTTGCAGCCTGATGATAACCGGGAGGCAAAGTTATCCCGCAGACCTGACCGGTCTTCTTGTAGGATGCCCAGCCGCTGCCGATAAGATAGCCGCGGACAATACATTCAATGGGAAGGGTCTTTGCTTTTTTCACGATGAGGGAACGCCCGGCAAGATCTTTTGCCACGCCTTGCAGACTTTCAGGAAAATCCTTTACATCGCTGGCAAGCAAGTGGTTCGGCATCCAGGAAAGGAGGTCAAACCAGAAGAGGGACATCTGGGTGAGAACTTTACCTTTGTCCGGAATACCGTTGGGCATCACGCAGTCAAAGGCACTGATTCTGTCTGTTGCTACAAAAAGCAGAGAATCCCCCAGATCATACACATCCCGGACTTTGCCCCTGCGGGGGGCGGAAAGACCGGGGATCTCCGTTGAGAGGAGCGCACCGTTTGCATCGTATATCATGGGGCAGCTCAACCGATCTTGGTGATTTCCACTTTGGTGAGTTCCTGACGGTGACCGATTTTTTTACGGTAACCTTTGCGGCGTTTCATCTTGAAAGCAACGAGTTTGGGACCGCGGAAATGGGCAACGATCTTTGCTTCCACTTTAGCACCTTCCACTGTGGGGGTACCGATCTTCATGTCAGCACCTTCGCCGATAGCGAGGACCTGATCAAAAATAACGGCGGAACCTTCTTCCCCTGCGATGCGTTCGAGGGTCACGATGTCTTTTTCGGCGACTCTGTACTGATGGCCGCCATTGGCAAATACTGCGTGCATTGTCATACTCCTGATTGTTATATTGTTGTTTATATCGTTTATATGCTGATTTTTCATCCGATACTTTTATGAACTATTTAATTTACCACCATTTTTCCATTTTTCAAGTATTTTCAGAAAAAAACGGCTCTCTTTCCCGCAAAAAAACTCTTTTCAAGTTCGTTTTTATTCAGCTCTCAACACATCAATGGGGTTCTGCTGGGCTGCTTTCCATGCCGGATAGGTCCCGAAGATGATCCCGATGATGGCGGAAATGAACAGGGCAAGAAGAATAAACCAGATGGAGAATGCCACCGGCCAGTTGGCATACTGTGTTACGATCCTGGCAATAAGCAGCCCCATGCAAACCCCGATGAATCCGCCGATCGAGGTGAGAAAAATCGTTTCAAACAGGAACTGCCGGATGATGTCCCCCTTCTGTGCCCCCAGTGCGCGTCTGGTTCCGATCTCCTTTCTTCTTTCATATACATTGGCAAGCATGATATTCATGATGCCGATACCGCCGACAAGAAGCGAGATGCCTGCAATGGAACTCATCACGATGGTAAAGATGTTCTGGGTCTGTTCCCGCTGTTTGAGGATGTCCAGAGGGACAACCATCTCCCAGTCCTGGATGTTATTGTGTTTTTTATCCAGAAATGCGGCGATACGCTTGGAGGTATAGTCAATATAACTCACATCCAGCACCTTTACCACAAAACAGTCATATTCCACCACCTCAATGGATGTCCTTCCGCTTATCCGCTGGAAAGAGGTTTTTCCGTAAACAGCATCCGATGCCTCTTTCGTTATGAATATGGCATCATTGGGAGAGCCGAGCCCCTGTATGGTCGTTCCTTTGGTATTTTCCATGATCCCCACGATACGGTAGGCGTCATCCCCCACTCCGATGATCTTGCCCACCACCTTCCTGTCCTGTATGGAAAAGAGACTTCTTCTTGCATTGACTCCGATGACACACACATTTTTATCCCTGTCTGCCGGAGACAGCCATCTGCCCTGAATGATCTGGGATCTTGTTGCTGCAAGAAAATCATTTGTGACTCCGTAAAGGTTCACATTGAGTCTTGTTGTTCCCTTCAGGATCGGTTTCCGGGAATTTCTTGCTGTGGCTATGGTGGCAACATTGTCCATGTGCAGGATATGCTGTCTGTCGATTTCGGTAAGTCCGTATGTCTCATAGTTGCTGTTGTTGGTATTGTCCGAAAGGTCTTTACCCATGGGCGGGGGTTTTCTGGTGGAAAGGATGATATTATCCACACCCATGGATTCGATCTGGGCAAGAGCCTCTCTTTTGGCACCTTCCGAAATGGACAGCATGGCAATAACGCTTCCCACACCGAAAATGATCCCCAGAGATGTTAAAATAGAACGGATCTTATGCAGCATGAGATTGGTGAAGGAGAGGGCAAGCTGGTCACTTAACTTCATCGGTATCAAACTCCTCTCTTGTATGGTTCACATTATCAATGATACGCCATTTTCTGCCGTTTCTCAAATAGATCACCCGGTCATATTCCGCTTCATACTGGGGATTGTGGGTGACCATGACGATCGTCGTACCTGCTTTATGCAGATCATGGAACAGGGTCATGATCTCATTTCCCGTCTTTTCATCCAGATTCCCGGTAGGTTCGTCGGCAAGAATGAAGGTGGGATTATTTACCAGAGATCTTGCCACGGCAACACG
>JAFVRL010000403.1 GCA_017504325.1 Lentisphaeria bacterium
ACGGATGTGTACGGAAACATACGGAGAGTGCCGCTTACAAAAATACGCCGCATCATACTTGCAAAGCAAGTGCTTCATGTTTGCCGCAGGCAAACGCTTCATGCAGCAACGCTGCGCTTCACACGGCGGAGCCGTGCTTCACTCAATCAGCGTTCACGCTGATTGAACTTCTGGTAGTAATCGCCATCATTGCCATTCTGGCAGGGATGCTTCTCCCCGCATTGAACAAGGCAAGACAGGCAGCTCAGGGAATAGCCTGCACCAATAATCTGAAACAGGCAGGCTATGTTTTCAATGCCTACCATTCCGATTACAAAGAATATTATCCCCACTATTCTCTGGGAGGTCAAACTTGGGCACACGCATTGAGCGATGATTCCGAGGGAAGCATACATCTGAATTACGTCAAAAGTAAAATTTTCCGCTGCCCCACTATGCTGTCCAAATATCCTGAAACAACTTCCGGATCGCTGGGATATGTATATCCCTACATGACGCTCGGTAGCGGCTACCATTTTATCAATCAGAAACGCTGTACCGAACCCTCTAAACAGTTTGTTCTTCTGGAATCCAGCAATAAAACATGGATTACCATGGGCTATTACAGCAGTACGAATATCAACCAGACCCGTCCGGTACATGGGCTGCGCTCTTTCAATATTCTTTATGCCGACTGGCATGTAGAGGCATTCAAAGCAAACAATCCCTTCAATCCCTATGGTTCCACATGGGAAACTACCGTGCCTGCAAAAGGAACTCTGGGACAATGTGCCTGGGCGCAAAACCTTGCCGATACCAACACAAAAACCGGCTGGTGCAAATTCAAATAAAAATAACACATAAAACAAAAGGAAAAAGTATTTATGAGAATTCCCCTTTTCACTGTCACGCTGGCAGCATTTCTCCTTTCCGGAGCTAATCTCCTTATGGGATTTGATCTGGTAAAAGGAAATAAAATTGCCGAGATCGTTCTTCCGGAAAATCCCTATCCCGGTACAGAACTTGCCGCAAAGGAACTTTCTGATTACACAGAAAAAGTTTCCGGACATAAACTGAAGATCGTCAAAGGAAAAAGCAATGCTCCTGTAAAAATCTTTATCGGAACACTGGATACACTCAAAAACATCCCATCTTCCGCAAAAAAGGCTCTGGAAAAAGCCAGACAGAGCGAGGCGTATTATATTTCCGCAAAAGGGAATACTCTTTACATCATTGGAAAAAGTGAAGTAGCCGATCTTTATGCCACATATCAGTTTATGGAGGATAAATACGGTATCCGCTGGCTGGTTGCCGCCGATAAAGTGGACAGCGGCGAATATGTCCCCAAAAAGAAAGAGATCTCTTTCCCCGATTATGAAAAATTCCGGGAACCCGCCTTTGCCTTCCGCCGTATCGACCAGTGCGGCTCTTTCGGCAATGTGATCCCCTATAACGGCAAGATCTGGGCAAACCGCAATGGTTATCAGACTCCCACTCCCTACGGAAGACCGATCCCCTATGACAATAAAAACTCCATTTGGTATAAATTCTATGCTCCCCGTATTCCCCGCACCATGCAGACATTGGGCGGCGGACATCTCACTTTTGCCACCCCCATTCCGGCAAAAGTCTATTTTGAAAAACATCCGGAATATTTTGCCCTCATCGACGGCAAACGGAAAAAAGGAAGTCAGTACTGCCTTGCCAATAAGGATGTACGCAGACTTGTAAAAGAGTATATCATCAAAAAACTGGACAGTACAGGCGGCATCGGCAGTTACCTTTTCGGTATGGTGGATGTAAATGACGGCTGGTGCGAATGTGCGGAATGTAAAGCTCTTGACGGAACAGATACCGTTGCCGCAGGTTTCCAGAATGTTTCCACAAGATTCCAGAAAACAGTGAAAGTCATTTCCGATGAAGTATTGAAAAAATATCCCGATGCAGATCTGCGTACCTGGAGTTATCACACATACAGGGAACTGCCTTCCGGTGTCAAACTGGATGACCGTATCAAAATACAATACTGCCCCCACGGACGCTGTTACGGACATAATCTGGATGATCCCTCCTGTCCCCGGAATGTACGGCTCTATCAGCTGCTTCTGGGCTGGCTGAAAGTTGCCCCGCAAGTCTATACTTATGAATATTTTGCCGCATCCCCCCCTTATTATACCTGTAACGAAAAAGTCCAGGCACATGACCTGCGGCTCTACAAGAAACTTGGTATGGCAGGCTGGAAGGAAGAGGGATATTTTGCAGACAGCAAATTCTATCCTCCCCGGAAAAATGATACAAGAGGGGACATCAAACCCTCCATCTGGCAGTGGGCTTTTGTAACAGGCAAACTTTTGTGGGATCCCTCTCTGGATGAAGAGAAACTTCTGGAAGAAGCGGAAAATCTCTACTACGGCAAAGCCGCCGTTCCCATGAGAAAATACCATAACTACCGCAGAAAACTCTGGAACAATACTCCCCAGTGCCTGGGTTATCCTCACGGCGACCACAGACGGGCAAATATTCTCAATGCTCCCGGAGCAAAAGAAAAACTTCTCGCTCTGCTGGATGAGGCTGATCTCCTTGCCAAAGGCGATAAGATCCTTGAGTACCGTCTGAAAAAAGACCGTCATTATCTTACCAGTTACTGGATCAAGCCCAATGAAGCCATGAAAGCAAAATTCGGCAACACTTTGCGTGCGCCTGTTGCCAAGTCCAAAATAAAAATCGACGGAAACGGTAATGATCCCGCATGGGTGGGAGCGTTCTATCTTACAAAAGGCTTGAAGCAGCCCTTCACCGAAAAGAAGCTGGATCTTCCCGATACTCTTGCCACCTCATTCGGTATCCTTTCCGATAACGAAAATCTCTATTTCCTTATTGAGGCAAAAGAACCCAATACCGGAAAAATGGTCATGAACGGCAGAAAAGACCATGATGTATGGAAAGATGACGGTATTGAGATCTTCCTTTATCCCCCCACTGCGGCAAACTCCTATTATCACATTGCAGTCAATCCCGAAGGTGCTGTTTATGATGAACTGGGGCCCGGCGCAAAAGTAAGTTATGATCTTCCGGTGGAGGTAAAAACCAAAATCCATTCTGACAGATATGTTATCGAAATGAAGATCCCTGTTTCCCGTCTGAAAAGACCGGAAAGAGGCGATATATGGAAAGTCAATTTTGCCAGAAACAGAAGAGTGAAAGACGGCATCCTTCCGGATGAAAACATGGCGGGAAGTTTCTCTCTGGACGGAATTTTATACCATAATATTTCCGCCTTCCGCCCCATGGAGATCGGAGATCCCCACATCAAAAACGGTTCTTTTGATGATGTGGATGCAAAGACAAAAAAGGCGAAAAACTGGACCATCAGAGGGAAAAATTCCTCTCTGGTAAAAGAAAATGGTTCCTACGCATTGAAACTTGCCCCCGGGGATGCTTATCAGCTTATGGCGTCCGGGGATGTGGGACAGAAAAAATATGCCAGAAAGATCGCCTATACTTTCCGTGCAAAAGGCAAAGGAAAACTTTTTGCCAATTTCTTCCGCTACTCCGACAAAACCGATCCCAAAGCCAAACATGGTTATGTCCATACCCATTTTCCGCTGCATGGAAAGGGGGGGGTATATACTCTCACGGAAAAAATGCAGATCTTCCACGGCGAATACACCATTGCCCCCAATGAATGGGTGGCATTTGATTTTGCCGCAAGTGATGCGATCATTGATGATCTTTCTGTAAGACTTGTAAAATAAAATTTTTGATAAAAGGAATAAGAAATGAAAAAAATCACCATTTTTATTGCAGCTTTTCTTGCGGTTTCCTCCCTTTATGCCCAAACTGTAAAAGCCCCTGTCAATCAGGCTCACAACGGATCTTTTGAAGAGATCGACGCAAAAACTTCCAAGGCAAAATACTGGAATTTTTCCAAAGAGAGTGTGTTCGTCAAAGGGGAAAAAGGCAGTCAGGCAAAAATCAAAGGCGGGATCCACCAGTATCTTACCGCCTCCAAAGTATGGCAGAGCAGTACCCCCCGTAAGATCCAATACTCTTTTACTGTATCCGGCAAAGGCAAACTTTCTGTATCTTTTTACCGTTATTCCGATACAAAAGACCCCAAAGCAAAACATGGTTATACAAGAAAATTCCTGCCCCACAGTCTGAATAAAGTCGTCGTGCTTACAGATAAACCCCAGACCGTTACCGGAACTTACACCATTGCAGCCAATGAGTGGGTTGCCTTGAGTATCAGTGCATTGGATGCTCTTGTGGATGATGTGGTGATCGATCTTGTACCGGAAAAAACTCCTGCAAAATGAAAAAAGCATTTTTCCTTGACCGGGACGGAGTTCTCAATGAAGAAGGCGATGAAGAAACAGGTGTTCTTTTTGAGCCGGAAAAAGTCCTCCTGACTCCCGGTGCGGCTCAGGCGGTAAAAAAGATCCATGAAGCGGGCTATCTTGCCATTGTGGTATCCAATCAGGGGGCGGTGGCTCTCTCCTGGTACACCATGGAAGATGTTTATGCCGTGGAAAAACGCCTCTGTGAACTTTTGTGGCAGGAATCCGGACACGCTCCGGACGCCTTCTACTATTGTCCTCACCACAGAAAAGGGGTGATCCCGGAATTTTCCACATATTGTGAAAACCGTAAACCCGGCCCGGGAATGCTGTTGAAAGCGGCAAAGGAATGGGATATAGATCTATCCTCCTCCTTTATGATCGGTGACCGCCTTACCGATATGCAGGCGGGAATAAATGCAAAATGCTCACAATGCTGTTTTGTCCTTACCGGACATGGTGGAAAAGATGAGGAAAAGGTACGGCAGGAAGGTTTTACCGTGAAAAATACCATTCTGGATGCTGTTGAATATCTTTTGAACAAATATAAGGAGAACGGGGAATGTCATTAAAGTATTTTGAAAATTTCAGGGGCAGGGACGAAAAAAATCACTCTTACCGTATTGATATAGAAAATCATTCCAGTTATTCCCACGGACACGCCCAGATTTTTGAGGAAGGGGAGTACCGTATTACTCTTGACGGCAATAAACATTTCCTTTCCACTCCTGCATTAAAAGACTTTCATCTGGAAATGAAAATGTCTCTCTTTTTCAGAAATACCCAGTTCGGTTACGGTTTTATCTGGTATTTCCGGTATGACAGAAAGGTAATGGCCGGACACACTCTGGAAATGAGGTTTGATAACGGACACTGTATGCAAATTCTGCTGGACGGTAAAAAAATCGGGGAGAGAGCTTTCGGAAAACTTCCCCCTTCAAAAAATATGAAGGCAGTTCTGGATGTAAAAGGTAATACACTTTCCTTTACGGTTTTCGGCAAGTCTTATACAGGAAAGATCACAGAAAAAAAACTTCCTTTCAAAGGTTCTGTGGGATTTGATATGCTTTTTGCCCCGGGCAGTACGGCGCATATCAACAGTATCAAACTAACTTCCCCTGATGACTGTTCCATTGAGAAACCGCAGAAGACTCTTTCCTTTGTTCTTTCC
>JAFVRL010000404.1 GCA_017504325.1 Lentisphaeria bacterium
AACTGTGCAAGAAGAGTTTTTCTTTCATCCTCATTACATTTTTCCAGATATTGCGCCAAATGTTTCTGACCGTAAAGACAGAGTTTTTCCATAAGATCCTGCATTTTTTCTTTCTCTCTTATTTATTCAGGGTATTTTCTATTTTCTGTAATGTATTTTCCACCGGGGAAGATTTTTTTCCACCCCCGCCTTCCAATGCTGTTGCAAGAAGATATAAAAGCAGGAACAAAGCAATAAACAAGCCCACCATATATACATATCTTGCCGGAGGCAACGCCAGACCGGAAGTGATCCCGCTGTCCGGGGAAATATAGTCCCTTTCCAGTCGTTTCAACTTTTTCAGGGCCTCTTTTTCAACTTCATCCAAAGCGTTTTCTGCAGAAATATTTTCCTTATCCATTTCTGTACGGATCATCTCTTTTTCTGTCATAAATCCTCCTTTCTGTTTTTTCTGCTTAATAATATCATCCGAAAGAGTATTTTTCAACTCAAAAACACGAAAAAAACAGAAAAGAATAAAGATAAACAGGAAAGAATATAAAAAAATCCTCCTGTTTATCCGTATGTGCCCCGGTCGTCTGCTGTAATCTTACCGGAAATTCATTACAAGAACACCGGAAGAAGGCGGTATAAATTCCCATTTATTTTCTTCAGCAAAGCATCCTTCTACTTTCTCCCCGTTGAAATATGCATCAAACTCTTTTGTTCGCACTCCCAGACGCAACAGGGGAGAAGCATTACAGACAGTAAAAACAAGTTCAGCAGTTTTGTTTTCTTTGTCATACACCATATCTTCCATAACCAGATCCACAGAGTGTTCCAGCCATGCCGCATGACTTTTCATATCCGTCCAGGCAAGAAGCTGGGTTTCCAGATAATTGGTGGGCAGACGGCGGGAAGGAATATGGATCCCGCGCCATTTCTGCATGAGTCTCTCTTCTTTTCTTGCCCGTTCGATCATATTTTTCACACTTTCCGGGGAGCGACCGTCATCCAGTGCCATATCGATCAAAAGAGAGGTGGTCTGCTGCATCACATTCCAGGGGACAGTCACCTGCGGTTCATCAATACAGAACATCCGGTAGAAAATATCCTGGGAATCTTCCGGCAGATACTTGCGTCCGCCTTCAAAAAATTCAGGGAACAATCCTTCCGTCGTCATATTGTAGATCCCTTCCCGGCGCAGCCGGTTGTGGAAAAGAGCCCCTATATGCAAAGAGTCATAAGACTTATCCGGAGTCCCCCGGGGAACTCTCTGGAACTGCCAGGAGGGATACCCTTCTTCATGCAGGGCCCGTCCGGTAAAGTAGGGTTCCTCATCATAATAGTGATGCAGATAATGGGCGGAGGAACGGGTAATGGCACAACGCAATGCAAACTGACGGCTGGCAAGATAAAGCCCCTCTTCAAAGGTTTCCTTATCCCCGCATCCTTCCGCAATATTCACATAGGAAGTGAATGCTCCGTAATTTGCCCCTTCCACCCAGAGCATACAGTTGTCACTGTACCCGGATCCCAGACAGGCAAAATCATTCATATTCACAAAATACCGCATCGCCCGTTTGAGGAGCGGAAGTTTCTCCCGGAGAATATCCCATCTTCCTGTAGCCATGGCGCACAAATACATATAGTAGAAGGTAAGTCCCACGCCCCAGTCATTTTCGATCATGGGAAGTTTGAAGGCGGCAACCTCTTCAGGTCTGCCTTCCAGAAGTCCGCTGGAAAGAAAACACAAATTGATGTAACAGATATCGAATTCCGCTTTTGTAAAGGGTTCAGTCCTTTTGTACCAGCAATACATATTGAGATGCTTCAATGCGGGATCTGCATAGATCTCTTTAAGTTTTGCATCATCCGGCATGGTTTTCATCATATAGCCATGATTGATTGCCGGATAATCAAAACATTTTCCATCAGAACAGGCAAGAAACAATCTTTCCGCAACTTTCTTCCGGAGAATGTTTCTGCTTTCCTCATCCATAAAGTTGAGAAGAGTCGTGGCAAAAGCATAAGGTTCGATAAGACTTCCCGCATAGGGATAATAGATGACTTTGTCATCCAGATCTTTTACAAAATCAATATACTCTTTCAAGCCGTCCTTCAGAAGTTCAGGAAGAGTGCTTTTCTTTTCCCGGAAGGGGAATTTTCTTGCCCGTTCCATAAAGGGGAGAGAATAAGAAGAAACATCCCCCAATACCCCTTTGAGAAGACCGAATTTTGTTGGGAAATGGAAATCAATGGTTTCCTGATCTTCCGGAGTCTGCATAAGACCGCTCAAATCTGCAACAGGAGGCAATACTGCTGTTTCCAGAGGAACTGTCCCCCAGTCGTCTTTGATATAGCGGTAGGAGAATTGCTGCCGGAAAAATGTGCGTTTTGCCTTCTGCTCGTTGTAATAATACTCCACACATTTTACAGGATAGGCAAGAAATGCCCTGCTCCAGAAACGGCACTTTTCTGTCATATCACTGACAAAGGCTTTATCCATAGGATTGATAGGATCGAAACTTTGGATACCGTAAGGAGTGGCAGTAATGATAAGAGGACAGTTTTCAAAGGAGATCTCATTGAGTCTGCCATTAATAGAGTCATACTTTACAAAAGCATTTTCCGGCTTTTTCTGGAAAACAACAAGCAGAGGAAGATCGGGAAATTCCGTTGAACCGAAAAGAAGGATATAGTTTGCCCCAAGTTCCTTTATGTGGGAAGGAAGTTCTTTCAGGGGAATGATTTTTACTTTTTCCCCTTCACCGGGGAAAAGTACATACTGGTAATTCCCGGCAAATTCCAATCCGGAAATACGCATTTTTCCGGAGGGCCGTTCCGTGATCACCCCGGCAGTTCCCAGAGAATAAGTACAGGAAAATTCCTCTCCTGCAAGAATGGCATCCCATTTCACAGAAAGGTGATTGACCGTTACTTTATCATTTCCGATCCCCGTTTCCGCCGGAGGATAGGAGCCGTGCCGCAAAGCATTTTCCGGCATGGTGGAATAACTCCAGCGGTAAGGTTTGCAGTATTTTTTATGACCGCAGAGATACATCTTATCCATATTCCCCAATGTGGGCATACCGAAGTCCAGAAGTCCGTCCCCTTTGGAAAATCCGAATCTGCCCGGAGTGGGTTCTTTTCCCAAACCTGCAATAAAGCCTTCCGTATCAAAAGAGCATTTTTTGGAAGTATATTCCTTTGCGGGGAAGTCATATTCCAGATAAAATGCCGGACTTTCCGGGGCGGCTTTTTCCGCAGGGATAATGGAAATATCCAGCTGATCGTAGATCTCTTCAGTGATACACACCCCCGTAATACGGATCTCATGGCTGCCTTTTTCCAGAAAAGCCTTTCTTCCCCCTCTTGCCCCGCCGGTACGGATGAAGGCTGTGGAATAGATTTTTCCAAGTTCCTTTCCGTCAATAAAAATCTTTTCCAGAATACATTTATCTGCAAGATGAGCATAAGGAACGGTGGAAAGGACGATATAGTTTCCTTCCTCACATTCAAAGGTGCTTTTCCGGGAAAATCTGCCTTCCGGGGCCTCTTCCATGATCCAGTCTTTTACAGATATTTCCGTTTTGAAATCATAATAGAACATGGTCTGTTCATAATAAGACACTTCTTTCTTTGCCATATTTTCACCTCTTAAAATCATTTGCAGTTTGTAAAGGAAAGGGAAAGTTTCCCGGAAACGGAAGATGGAACAATATCCAGCACACCTTCTTCATATATTTTCCCCTCCGTTTTCACGCCATCCAGAAGAATATTCTCCGGCATGGCGGAACAGATCCCGAAACGCAAAACAGGATTTTTTCCCGTTACAGTAAAGGAGATTTCCGCCTTTCCACATTCTGCATCATACACAGCTTCATGGATGACAAGATCCTGCCAGTGTTCCAGCCATGCGGGATGTTCTTTCATCTTTTCCCATGCAAGAACCTGGGTTTCCAGATAGTTTTCCGGCAGACGGCGGGATGGAATATGGATGCCGCGCCATGCCTGCATAAGTCTTTTTTCTTTTCTTGCCTTCTCCATAAATTCTTTCAGCTGGGATATACTTCTGTTTTTATCCAGTGCCATATCCATAAGAACGGAAGCAGTCTGCTGCATGATCCCCCAGCGGTAGGGAGTATATTTTTCGCAGTTCTCCACATGGATCATACGGTTGAACACATCTTCCATATCTTCAGGAATATGTTTCCGCATCCCGGTGAAGATCTCCGGATACAAGCCTTCCGTTGTCATATTGTAGATCCCGTCGGGCCGCAGCCGGTTGGGGAAAAGTCTGCCGTCACGGAAATCCCCTTTGGGGCTGTCCGTACAATCCGCACTGCGGACAACGGTCTGGAACTGCCAGGAGGGATACCCTTCTTCATGCAGAGCCTTCAGCATATAATAAGGTTCACAGTTGTAATATTTATGGAAGTAATGATGACCGCCCCGCAGTACGGCACAACGCAATGCAAACTGACGGCTGGCAAGGTAAATACCTTCTTCAAAAGCCTCGTTATCGCCGCAAACTTCAGCAATATTCACGTAGGAGGTGAATGCACCATAGTTGGCTCCTTCCATCCAGAGCATGGCATTATCGCTGTACCCTGATCCCAGACAGGCAAAGTCATTCATATTCACAAAGAATTTCATTGCCCGTTTCAGAAGCGGAAAACTTTCCCGCAGTATATCCCATTTGCCGGAAGCAAGAGCGCAAAGATACATATAATAGAAAGTAAGTCCCACGCCCCAGTCATTTTCGATCATGGGCAGTTTATAGGCGGCGACTTCATCCGGATCCCCGGTAAGATGTCCACCGGAAAACATCCCCAGATTGATGTAGCATATATCAAATTCTCTTCCGGTAAAGGGTTCCGTTCTCTTATACCAGTTCCAGAGTTTGAGCCGGGGAAGTTTGGGATCGCTGTAGATCTCAATAAGTTTTTTATCATCCGGTTCCGTCTGCATCATGTAGGAGTGATTGATGGCAGGATATTCAAACATTCTGCCACTGGTACAGGATAGTTTCAGCCGTTCCCCGGCAAGACGCCGCAGACACTCTCTGTCTTCTTCATTCATAAAGTTCATAAGAGTGGTGGCAAAAGCATAGGGCTCCACAAGACTTCCGGCATAGGGGTAATAGATCATATCCGGATCAAGTTGTTTCACATAGGCAAGGTACTCATCCAGACCTTTTTTCAGCAGTTCAGGAAGTGTGCTGCCTTTCTCCCGGAAGGGGAATTTTCTCCGTCTTTCCATAAAGGGAAGTGTATAGCAGGAAATATTCCCCAATGCACCGTAAAGAGGACCGAATTTGGAGGGAAAAAGAAAGTCCACTTTATCTTCCGGAGCTGCCTCCATGATCCCGCTCATACTTGCCACAGGCGGCAATACGGCAGTTTCCAGAGGAACTGTACCCCAGTCATCTTTGATATAACGGTAGAAAAATCTCTGTTTGAAATGGGTCTTTTTTGCTTTGTGATCGTTGTAATAATACTCTTCACATCTTACAGGGAATGCCATAAATGCCCTGCTCCAGAAACGGCATTTTTCCGTAAGAAGTCCGATAAAAGCCGTATTGGATGCACTGATGGGGGCAAAACTTTCGATACCGAAAGGAGTGGCAGTAACAATAAGAGGACAATTTTCAAAGGTGATGGCTTCCAGGCGGTCATTTACTTTGCTGAAACGGATCTGCATATTTTCCGGTCTTTTCTGAAAAGTAATCATAAAAGGCAGATCCGGGTATTCGGTAGAACCGAAAAGGGCGATATAGTTTTCGGAAAGAAGATGGATATTTTCCGGTAGATCCCGTACAGGAATGACTTTTACCTTATCCCCGCCAACAGGCAGAAGAGCATACTGATAATTTCCCGCTTCTTCCAGTCCCCAGATACGCATTTTTCCGGAAGGACGCTCGGTAATGACTCCGATACTTCCCAGAGAATAGGTACAGGAAAATTCTTCATCAGAAAGAATGGCATCCCACTTTACGGAAAGGTGATTGACCTCGATCTTATCCTTTTCGATGCCCACTTCAGCGGGTACATAAGAACCGTGCCGCAATGCATTTTCAGGTGTTGTGGAATAACTCCAGCGGAAAGGCTTTTTATATTGCGGATGCCCGCATAAATACATTTTATCCATACTTCCCAGAGTGGGCATACCGAAATCCAGCAGCCCGTCACCTTTGGAAAATCCGAATCTGCCGGGAGTGGTCTCTTTTCCCAGCCCTGCGGTATATCCATCTGTATTCCATACCCTCGGTGTATAAGAATGATCCTCTCTGCTGAAGGTATGCTCAATGGAAAAATCCGGGACAGAATATGTTTTTTCCAAAGCCGGAAGCAGACGGAACTGCAAAATATCTTTCAAACTGGATTCCTCCAAAGAATTTTCCCCGGTAACTTTGATGGAGTGTTCCCCCTCTTCCAGAAAAAGTTTCCAGGCATATCTGGCATTGCCGACACGCACATAGGCAACCGTATCTTCCCTGCCCAGAAGTTTTCCGTCAAGTAAAATATTTTCCCGTTTATATTTTTGCAGCATCCATGCGTAGGGGACAGCAAGCGTCAGTACATAATGATCACTTTTACTGCACTGAAAAGTACATTCAAAAACAAATCTGCCGTTTTCACAGGATATTTTTGCCAGTTTTCCAATATCCTGTTCCGCTTCAAAATCATAATAGTAATTCCAATCGCAAGGCATTTTCCACTCCTTTTCTGATGTGTGATTTTCTTTGATATTTATTTTATGTATAATATGCCACACACTCCCGCTTTTTCAATAAGAGGATTACGCCAAAAAACAGGAGAAAA
>JAFVRL010000405.1 GCA_017504325.1 Lentisphaeria bacterium
CTTGTCGCCACTTTTGACAAACCCAAAATGGCTTACAGTTCCGGCTCTGTGGAAATGATCTACTATCCCAAATACAACAAGGCTGCAACACTTCTCCACATGCTTCAGGAAAGCAAGATCGGTCTTTCCGCACCCGATGGAGTGGAATTTGCCCGGCATCCCAACGGACTGGAAATGCCCGACACTGCCGGCAGCATGGTGGACAGCGACCTCAATGCCCTTCTCCTCAGTGTGAACCGCTGGGATCTTGCCATTGCCAAAGACTTCCTGAAAAAACTGGATACTCCCATGAATCAGGTGCGTGTCACCTATAAACTGATCGAAGTCTATGCGGAAAACGATCAGAAAATGGGACTGGATTTCCAGGCATGGAAAAACAACGACGGTATCGATCTTTTCGCCGCAGGCGGCAGATACAATGTAAACTGGCAGGGTGGCAGGATCACTCCCAATCTGGGCTTTACTGATGCGTCCTTCTATAACTTCAATCCCAAATGGAGTACAAGGTATCTTGACTTCCTTACCACAAACGGAAAAGCCAAAGTGGTAACTTCCGGTACACTGCTGGTGGCAGACGGTAATACCACCAGAGTTGCTCTCAGAAGCGGTGCCATGATGGTGGATTCCAGGGATATCGACAGCAAATCTCTTCTTAGGGATCAGAAGATGCCCTCTACTGCTGCCGGTAAATACTATGCCAGAGAATACGCTGAAAAGAATCTGGCAGCTGCCCCTGATACCATTGATCATGCTACAGCCCAGGGCAAGACCCAGGAGATCAAAGCGGGTGAAGGCGGAAACAGCTTCCGTCTGACGATCGAACCCATCGGTGCCGGGATCAAGAGTGCTGCGGCAAAAGTCAGGATCGGTATGGTATCCGATTCCATCATCGGCTGGACAAGTGCCGGAACTGCCCGTATGAGCAACTCCTCCTACACAACAGAGATCCAGATCAGCAGCAACAAAAAGGATTTTGTTATCGGCGGGATCAACAAGACCACCGTTACCCGCGGTGTCAACGGGATCCCCTTCCTGAAAGACCTCCCTGTTCTCGGCTGGCTCTTCTCCACCGAAACCGATACTGTGAAAAAATCCCAGTATGTGCTGGTCGCTTCTGTTGAAAGAGCGACCCCTGCTGATACAGTCAGCAAAACGGAAAAAGATGAGATCACCAAAATCCGGAAAAATGTGGAAGAAATTGCAAAATGCCCTGTCAAAGCACTGGGCTATCAGCAGCTTCTCATTGACACAAAAGAATAAGTGATCATTTTATGCCGGAAGGGAAAACTCCCTTCCGGTTTTTTTTCATTTTTGTGAAAAGCGGTGGAACTTCCGCTGTTTCATTTGGTCTTATACAGAAACTTTCATAATTTTTCCACATTAATGGTGTCATTTGCGACACCGGAAGGCAGAACATGCGTAAACTTTCTTTCAATCTTTTTCTTGCCGCAGCGGGAATATTTCTTTCCCTGAATATTTCTTCCTGTTCCGTCCTGGATTTTTCTTCCGGCAACAGGGATAAAGAGATAGATGAGGTCTATAAAAAAAGCGGAAAAAAGGCTCCTGCTGTACCAAAAGTGGGAGAAAACCTTGTGCGTGCCATTGTGGAAAACGATTCAAAAGCCTTTCTGAAAGAACTGCCGGAAAACTTTGTTCAGGATTTCGGGAAAAAGGATTTTGACAAAACGAGAAGTTCCATGACAAAAGAACTGGGTGAACCGGTTTCCTACACTTTTTTACGCAATATGGCACATCCGGTTGCCACGATCTCTCTGTGGGTGATCCGGTTTGAACGGACTCCGGCAGAAGGGACGAATTCCAAAGAGAAAAAGATCGTTATGGAAGTATTGTTCCGGGCGGTTTACGGTAAGATCGATGGGAAAGAGACACTTCTGAGTTTCAATTTTTACTGATTTTCCACTGCCGGAACAGAAAAATGCCGGACAAAGCAGCAAGCTCCGTCCGGCATTTTTATTTTTTATTTGAAAGGTTATCAGATCCCGGCGGGGGTGAGAACTTTCACATTGGAGGAAAGACGCAGCTCCTTCACCGCTTCTCTCCATTTATCCATGTGAGGTGCGGCAAGATGATTTTTCAGATCTTCCAGACTCTCCCAGGATTCCACGAAATAAAAATATTTCTGATGCCCTTCATCATCCACCGCAAAATTGGGTTCATACTTGATGCACCCTTTTTCCGCCTGCACGACAGGGACAAGTTCTTTGACGATGGCAAGAAGTTTCTCCATACAATTTTCTCTGATTTCCATTTCTGCAACTACGTTGATCATTTTTTCTCCTGTATTTTAATCATTTTCCACTACTCCCACAAAGGGGAGATTTCGGTAAAGTTCATGGGAATCCAGTCCATAGCCCACCACATAGACATTTTCCACTTCATATCCGGTATAGTCGGCACTTACGGGTTTGGGTGCATCCAGTTTTTTATCCAGAAAGACACAAGTCTTTATACTTGCCGGAGCCATTTTTCTGAAATATTCCACAGTAGCGGCAAGAGAATGGCCGGTATCAAGAATATCATCCACAAGAAGGATATGTCTGCCCTCCACCGGTTCTTTCAGCCGGGAACGGACAGTCAATTTTTTACTGGAACGGTCATCCACATAACTGGAAGCAGCGAAACTGTCCAGAAATACGGGAATGGAAATATGTCTTATAAGATCAGCAGTAAAAGGCAGCCCGCCGTTCAGCAGAGCGATCACGGTAAGCGTTTTGCCCTCATAGTCCCGGGAGATCTTTCTTCCCAGTTCTTCCACTTTCCGGGCGATCTCCTCTTTACTGAAAAGAGTACGGATCATTTTTCTTTTTCCTTTTCCAGTTTTTCCAATTCAGCAAGGATCATTTCTGCCGGTGTGAGATATTTTTTGTTGTTATTGCATTCTTTACAGCAGGGAACGATATTGCCTTTTGTACTTTTTCCGCCCCGGGAAACAGGCACGATGTGATCCATACTCAACTCTTCCGGCGGGAATTTTTTACCGCAATAATGACATATCCCCTTATCCAGAAGGGAACGCCACCAGGCACTTTTCCGCAGTTCTCTTGCTTTTTCCCGTTCCCTTTTGATATGAACGGGATCTTTTTGAATGTCGATCCAGTCAGCCATCATGTTTCCTTATTTACAGAATTCCGGATCCTCTTTCAGAAGATTGTCGAAATAGTTGATGGTCTTCTGCAATCCTTCCCGCAGCGGGATGGTGGGCTGCCAGGAAAGGATCTCTTTGGCTTTTGTAATATCCGGTCTCCGCTGTTTGGGATCATCGGAAGGCAGAGGATGATAAATGATCCTGGACTTTGAAGAAGTCAGTTCGATGGTAAGTTCCGCAAGTTCCTTGATGGTAAACTCTCCGGGATTTCCGATATTGATGGGACCGGAAACCTCCTGGGGGGTATTCATCATGCGGACAAGTCCTTCGATCAGATCGGTGCAGTAACAGAAAGATCTTGTCTGGGAGCCGTCACCGTAAATGGTAATGTCTTCGTTGCGCAATGCCTGCAAAATAAAATTGCTTACCACTCTACCGTCGTTGGGGTGCATCCGGGGACCGTAGGTATTGAAAATACGCACGATCTTTGTATTCATACCGCATTGCATCCTGTAACAGGAAAAAAGAGTTTCCGCGCATCTTTTTCCTTCATCATAACAGGAACGGACACCGATGGGGTTTACATTGCCCCAGTAAGATTCCTCCTGGGGATGCACGGCGGGGTCTCCATATACTTCACTGGTGGAGGCTTGCAGAATGGGAATACGCAATCTCTTGGCAAGTCCCAGCATATTGATCGCCCCATGCACACAAGTCTTCACAGTCTGTACGGGATCACGCTGATAATGAATAGGGGATGCGGGACAGGCAAGATTGAAAATAGCATCACATTGCACATACAAAGGAAAAGTGACATCATGCCGGATAAGCTCGAAATTTTTATTGTCCATCAAGTGGAAAATATTGCGTTTGGCTCCTGTATAGAAATTATCCACACAAATCACGCTGTTGCCCAGTTCCAATAATCTTTCGCAAAGAAAAGATCCGAGGAAACCGCTGCCGCCGGTTACAAGAATCGTTTTTTTACCCATTTTGTTCCCCTTCAGAATAATTTATTGTTTTTCACCGGACATAATATAGCATGAAACTTTTTTTAATCAATTTATCTCCCGTAATTTTCGGAAAGATTATTGAATAAATCCTGCTCAAGCCTCCGGAAGGAGAAAATAAAAGTTTGTAAAAAATAATTTCTGTTGTATAGTATTAATGTAATTCAGGAAAGAAAACCCATACCAGAAGGTGCATATCCATGACAGAACAAATACTTGCAAACGGCGGTCTGCAATATATCCCGCAAAATATGGAAAACACAGGCAGTCTCACTGCGGATCCTCCCCGGGAGACAAATGCGGTTTATGCTGCGTCCCAAACAGTTGCCTCCGGAGAAAGTATCTCTGCTATCACACTGAATGCAAATGATATTCTGACCGTACAGAACGGGGGATATGCAGAAAAGTGTACTGTAAATGAAAAGGGACACATGATCATTGAAAGCGGAGGCAAAACAGACAATGTAGAGGTCAACTATGCCGGGACAATTACCATTTCGGCGGGAGCATCTGCCACCGATATTCTTATTCTGCACAAGAACAGCAAATTAATTTTTACCGTTGCACCGGCTACCCATGTGACAGGTTATTACAACTTTTCCAGCTTTGAAGTAAAGAACGGTACTCTGGAAGATTACAAGATCCTTTCCAACTGTTCCATCTTCGTGGAAAACGGCGGAATCATCCGTGATATAACCGTAAGTGCAGGCGGCACTCTGGTAATATCCAGCGGAGGAAGTGCTGAAGATCTTGATATTGCCGACAACGCAATATTCACTATGACAGCAGCTTCCGGCACTACTGCAACGGGAGTCCGCGGAGGAAAAACCTTTTCCATGCAGGATGGTCGGATCTCCGGTTATACAGTGGATCTTTACGGACAGATGAGTATTTCCGGAGGCGGGATCGCAACAGACACCAATGTGACAAACAACGGATTTCTGTACATCTCTTCCGGAGGAATTGCAACAGACACGACTTTGACTAAAGGTACAATTGAAATATACAACGGCGGAATTGCTGAAAATACCGTTGTCTCTTCCGGAGGAAGAATTATTCTGCAGCAAGGCGGAATGCTCCGGGGAGAGTTGATGATCCACAGCGGCGGAAATGTAACGGCATTACAGGAAACGGTCATTGATTTCTCCCTTGAAGAAAGAAAAAGTACCGATACCTGGCTCATTAACGATCTTTCCCTGATCAATGGTTACCCCTCCTATTCTGTTACAATAGCAGACGATCAGGCGGCAGGTACTTACAAACTTGCCCGCAATGCGTCACAGCTCCAGTCTGTTACCATAGGTAATGGAACAGTAAATTACGGTACTCTCACCGTTAATGGCGGCAAATATGCCTGTGCCGGGAATATCTGTTCCCTGCAGTACACCGGTAAAGAGCTGACCTTCCTCCTTCAAGATACTCTTACAGGACTTTCCGGAGACGGAAACAGTTTGAGCTGGGAACCGGTACAGACTTCCGACGGCTACATCCTGAACTGTTCCAGGGATGGCTTTATGACCAATTGCTGTATAAAAACGGATACCAATTCCGTAAATACCTACGGCACCCCGGCAGACACATATCAATGGCAGGTAAAAATAACAGACGGGAAATTTGCCGCCGGAAATGATATTGTTTCTGCGGATTCCGGTGTTCAGCAGAAATATGCATCTGCCGCTGATGGAAATATGGATCTCTTCTTCGCCAGAGCCGATGGTGTCTGGAGCAAAGATTATGCCGCCGGGCATCAGGGATTTGATGGCTGGACCGGCACAAACGAGCAGGTCAATCTGGAAGGAAAAAATGTAATAGCCGATGTATTTGAAGGCTCAAGTGATGCCAATATTCTTCTGCTGACTGATGATACCAATGGTGACGCTCTCTTTGTGGAGGATATTTACACCTCCTTCGGAAAAGATGCCGCCAGGATCGCCGGAATCGACGAGATCCGTGCCGGTGCGGGTGACGACATCATCGACATGACCAGTCAGCAGTTTGATTATGTTGGAGACAGCATCAAAATCTACGGCGGACTCGGTAACGATACCATCTGGGCAAACAAAGGCAGTAACACCTTGTTTGGCGATGCCGGAAATGACCGCATTGTTGGCGGTTCCGGGGATGATGTGATTATTGGCGGCATCGGCGATGATCACATGCATGGAGGTGGCGGCAATGACACCTTCTGTTTCGGGGAAAACTGGGGCATTGATACCATTGAGCAGCTTGCCGGAGGAACTGTAAAACTCTGCTTTGCAAATGGTGTGGATGCCAACTGGAACGCAGATACGCTTACTTATTCAGACGGGATCAGTAGTGTAACTGTTACCGGAATAACCGCAGATAAAATAGAAATTGTCTTTGAAAGCGATTCTTCTCTGCCGGAAGGCGTATTCCTTGATGCCGCAAGCGAAAAGATCTTTGAAGACATGGATAAAGGTTTGCTTGCATAACATTCCGGAAAAAAAGAGTCCTGTCTGCGGCAATACAACAGACAGGACTCTTATCACAACGGCTTCAAAACCGTTTATTTTCAGAGGTTTTTCAGAGAGGCATTGATGATTTCGGTTGCCGCATCTTTGGCAACAGTATCAATGCCCGCCTGAACCTCATATCCGCCTCTTTCAAAGCATTCCGGCATGGGAACATAACCGGAAACACTCTGGGCAAGTTCCACCACAAATGTGTACTTGCAGGGACTCTTTTCACGGATCGCACGGGAGATCCCGTTGAAAGGTTCGCCGGGAAGTGTCACAAATGCCACCTGATCCCCCAGCTCAATGGAGGTGATCCTTCCTTCATGGGAGGGGACACTCTTTTCGTGGCAGTCAATGACTCTCTGGGCAAAGTAACGCAATGCCGCAGGAACTTTATTGGCAAGATCCTGACTTTCAAAGTCCCCTTCTTTCTTGATGTCGGGAACAGTGGCAAGAGTGTGTTTGGCTTCTGCCAGCTCTTCAGGAGTGATCTTTCTGTGGGGGATGACCACTGTATCATTTTTGATCTGAACAGTATCCGCTGTAACTTTTTCCAATTTATCCAGCGCATCCAGAACGATCGTGGCATAACCTCTTCCGATACGGGTGGCTTCCGCATAGGAACTCTGATTGATGTCCTGATGGAAGTCAAAGTGATTGATGTCGCCGGAGGCATCGTCAAGCACGATCACAGGAAGAGAGGTCTTGAGGGTGTGCTGGATCTCCTGGGTGAATCTGCCGTACCAGTCAGCGGAAACGATACTGCCGCCGATGGTATCACCGTGATTGGCGATGTTGCAGATAAGGGCAACAAGTCTTCCACCCTGCTTTACCGCAAGGATACCGATGGTGCGGTCAAAGTCACATTCGGGTTTGTCGATATCGGGATTTCTCCAGCCGGGGTTGGTGATGAGAGTACCGTTTTTCATCCAGTAACGGCGGACAAATCCGTAGGGGTTGTTGTAAACGCTTCCCACTTCCAGTTCGCCGGGAAGAAGGTTCATAAGAGCCCGTTCCAATGCACGCATGGCGGCATCGGCACACTGATTGAAAGCATACAGGGTGCGTTCATCGTATGTGGAGGTATCTTTTACAAAACGGGGTCCGGTATGGGTATGGGTGGCACAGAAGATGAAGTTGTCATAGATCTCTGCACCGAATTTGGCAGTGATGCGTTCCTTCAATACATTGAAATGGGGTTCCGCAATGGAACACAAGTCAAAGGAAAGGATCCCGAACTTTTTGCCATTGAGTTCAAAAGCAACGCATTTGACCATGAGGTCATCATACATTCCTTCATTCAGTCTCAAATTGAAATAGCCGGCAAGATCCACGCCTGTGGGAGGGGTGAAGATCTCCTGTGCATAACCGATTTTATACATTTTATCGTCCTTTTTGTTTTCCTGTTGTATTACAGGGATGGGTTATTTGGAAAGATTTGCACTTTTTTTGATAATATTTGTAGTGGATAAACCCGGAACAAGTTCAATAAAGGCGATCTCCGCCCCGCAGGAACGCAAAGAGGCAAGTTCATCCTTATCCAGTTTTTCCACGGTATAATCTGCGCCTTTGGCATAATAATCCGGTTTGAACATTGCTATTTCCCTGTCACATCTGGATGACGGGAAAATGTAAACAGCATCCACGCACTCCAGAGAGGCAAGTACATAAGCACGATCCTCCTCCCGGTTTATGGGACGGTTTTCCCCTTTCAGCGCCCGTACAGAGGAATCGGAGTTCAACAGAACGATCAGGGCATCCCCGGCGGCTCTTGCCCCCTGCAGATACTGGGTATGACCTCTGTGGAGAATATCGAAACACCCGTTGGTCAGGACAACTTTCCTACCTTTTTTCCGCATCTCTTCCCGCCAGGAGATCAATTCTTCCGCAACGGTAAAAATCTTTGTTGCAGGGTTCCGGCAGGCGGAGGATATTTGTTCACCGTTCATCATTTCATTTCCTTATTTTGCATATACATTGGGCATATAGACAACATCATGGATCCTGATATTCGTACTGATGGAAAATTTCTTCATTGCATTTTTTGCGTCATATAATTTTTCATCCCCGAGGACATTGGATTCAGTTGCGGAGCCGCTTGTCAATTTGGCGGCATGGAAAAAC
>JAFVRL010000039.1 GCA_017504325.1 Lentisphaeria bacterium
CATGTGAAAAAAGACCGGGAATTTTTTGAAAAGACCTGGCTCAAAGGGTATGAAGATTATATCAAAAATTACCGGGAGATCAAAGCCTATCCCTTGCAGGGGAAAATCGTGATCGACGGAAAACTCAATGAAATGGACTGGCGTAATGCGGATACCTATACACGATTCAATAATGTATTCAAAAAAGGTATGCCCAAAAATCAGACTGCGGTGAAACTTGCCTATGACAAACACAATCTCTATATCGGTATCGAATGCCTTGAACCCCTTACCAATGAGATGCTTGCCTACTATAAAAAGCATGATGACCCTCTCTGGAACGATAACAATATCGAACTTTGCATCAATGATCCCATTCTGGGAAGAAGTTTCTTCCAGATCATGATCAATTCCAATGGAGTTGTTTGCGACGGTATTTCCAATCCCCGTTTCTCCAAGGCGTATGATTCCGGAACGGTTGTAAAGACCTCTAAAGGCAAAGACCGTTATTTCATGGAAATAAAGATCCCTGCCAAAACCATTGTCGGAGGAACTTATACTCCCGGAAGCGTTCTCAAAATGAATGTGGTACGCTGCCGTGTCATCAAAGATAAAAAAGCAGAAACGGAAGTATCCTCCTGGAGTATGGGGGAACCTCATAATGTGGATATTTTCCATGCCGTCAACTTTGCCGCCCCCCGTGCCGTCAATAAAGGCAGCCGTGCCCAACTGGATACAAGAGGGTGGAAGAACGGCTCTTTCAATGAGTTCCGCAAGAAAGTAAAATACCCCAAACACTGGAAGGTGAATTCTGATAAACTGCCTGCCTCCTGGACTCTTTCCTCCTCCGCCCAGTATGGTGGAGATATGGAATATCTCCTGCATAACGGCAGCAGCAGTAATTATTTTGTGCGTCTGCGTGCCGGGATCATTTCCAATGCCTGCAATCTGAAAGATGAGAATATCAGTGGATCCGTGCGTATGCGGGGAAAAGGGAAACTGCGTGTTGCCGTTTTGCGTTTTACTCCCAAATACAAGGGAAAAGGAACGGATACCGTTGCCATGCTGGATGTGAACAGCAGTGACTGGAAACAGTATTCCTTCAAATTCAAACGCCCCGGCACAAAGGATGAAAAACAGTTTCTTCTCATCTGGCCCGTGGCAAAAGAAAACAGTATAGATATTGATGATTTCTATCTTGTGCCGGGAAGATAAGAAAAATCATTCTTCAATAAACTCTTTTCCGTTTGTTTCCTCTACCTTCAGGGAGCAGAAGAAGGCGATGGAAGCAAGAAGTGTAAGGAAAAGATAGACAGCAATATAGGAATTTCTGCCGTAGATCCTGACTCCTTCCATGATCTGCGGCGGAAAAAGATCCATGAGAATACCTGCAAATGTTCCCAGAAGTGCTACAAGCATATAGGCAAGAAAGTTGGAAAAACTTGTACAGGCTCCCAGCGTTCTGTCCGGATTGGTTTCACTGAGAATGGCAAGGAATACGGGCGTCATATTGGCTGTAAGAGCCAGAAGAAATAATGCTCCTGTAAAAAGCCAGGGCGCAGAAATATGAAAGAACAGGGCGAAGAGAGGTATGAGCGTTGCCAGAAGAGAGCCGCAACCCATTGCCAGCATGAAAGGCCGCCTTTTATTGCCGGAAAGTTTGCTTAAAATGGGGGAAAAGAAACTTGCAAAAGCCGATAATGCCCCGGTAATGGTGAGGATCCAGCCTGCGGCAAGTACGGAAATATGGCAGTAATCTTCCAGAAATTTTTTCCCTGTAACTGTCTGGAAACAGTAGAAGATGGCAAAAGAAATACTGGAAAGCAGGTACAAGGGCCAGTTATGTTTTTTTACAGCCGGAACAAATGCCCGGAAACTGAAGAGACTTTTTGTAACTTCCGGCATTTTTACAGTGAAACGCAGAACAAGGAAAATGATCCATATCCCCAGCAGGATCATTCCTGCAAAGAAAAGAGCATTTTTCCAATCTGTTCCGGTATGACGGATGAGTCCGACAAAGGGGGCATTGGCTGCCATACTTCCTGCGTAACCGATAAGCATGGCAAATCCCATCGCCGGACCGAAAGAACCCGGAAATGCCCGCTTGGTCTCCTTCACCACACTTAAATAAATGGTGCTTGCTCCTATTCCGGTAAGGACTCTGCTTGCGTACAGCATGGGAAGAGTGCTGCCCAATGGGAAAAGGATGGAACCGGCACAGAAAAGAAAGCCGCCGAAGGGCATCAGACGGTAACCGCCGTACCGGTCAACAAGTATCCCGGAAAAAAGCTGGCTTACGGCATATACATACATGAAGAACGCACCCAGTGCAGTGATGGATGCAGCCGGCGTGTTCAAATCTTTCTGCAATTCGGAAAAAATGGCACCGGGGATGACGGTGCGTTGGAAGTTTGCAAAGAAATAGAGAAAAAAAGCAAGAAAGAGAAGAATAAGTACCCTTTTGCGCTCTCCTGCGGAAACTGGAGATTGTTCATTTTGTATTGTGTGATTTGACATGACCGTTCCTTTTTTTTGTTGCATAACCATACAATATACAACAAAAACAACATATTTTCAATTTGAGTGGCATTGAAGGGTTGATTTTTGTCTGCGGAAGAGTATATTATTTCCGGAAAAAATGATATTTTTATTATAATTAAAAAAAGGAGAATGATTATGAGCAAGATCACCGCCCCCCACATTTTTACTTCCGAGTCTGTTTCCGAGGGTCATCCTGACAAAGTCTGTGACCAGATTTCCGATGCCATTCTGGATGCCTGTCTCAAACAGGATCCTGAAAGCCGTGTGGCATGTGAAACTCTCTGCACGACAGATCTTATTGTAATTTCCGGTGAAATCACTACAAAAGCGAAAGTCAATTGGGAAGAGATCGCCCGTAATAAGGTGAGAGAGATCGGTTATACGCAGAAGGGGATCGGTTTTTCTGCGGATGATGCAAAAGTGATGGTATGTATCCACTCCCAGTCCCCTGATATTTCCCAGGGTGTTACTGCCGGTGAAGGTCTTTTCAAAGAACAGGGAGCCGGTGACCAGGGGATGATGTTCGGTTATGCTTCCAATGAAACAGACGAACTGATGCCTGCCACTATTTTGTATGCCCACAAGATCGTTGCGGAACTTGCCCGTTTGCGTAAGAGTCAGCCCAAAAAATATGCATTTTTGCGTCCGGACTCCAAGAGTCAGGTCTCTATTTCCTACGAAGACGGAGTACCCCGGAAGGTGGAAACCATCGTTGTATCCCATCAGCATACGGAAGATATA
>JAFVRL010000406.1 GCA_017504325.1 Lentisphaeria bacterium
GGGTGGTGGAATATTCTCAAGATGATTTCAAAACGGCATTGCAAGTACAAACCACCGGAAATGCGGTGGATACTTACGGTATGCCTGCGGGAACTTATCAATGGCAAGTCACTGTGGATGGGACTGCGCATCAGGGCGAAAATATTATTTCCGATAATACCAATACCCCCTGTGAACTTGTTTCCGATGAAGATGGCGATATGGACTTGTTCTTTGCCAGAGCCAATGATGTCTGGAGCAAAGAGTATGCTGCAGAACATCAGGGATTTGATGGCTGGACTGGCACCGGCGAACAAGTCAATCTGGAAGGCAGAAATGTAATTGCCGATGTATTTATCGGTTCTGATGATGCCAATATCTTGGTACTGACTGACGATACCAATGGTGACGCTCTCTTTGTAGATGATATTTACACCGCTTTCGGTAAAGATGCCGCACGAATCTCTCAAATCGACGAGATCCGCGCCGGGGCAGGAGACGATATTATCGACATGACAAGTCAACAGTTTGATTATATCGGTGACGGCGTAAAGATCTACGGCGGACTTGGCAATGATACCATCTGGGCAAACAAAGGCAATAACACCTTGTTTGGCGATGCCGGAAATGACCGCATTGTCGGCGGTTCCGGGGATGATGTAATTATCGGTGGAATCGGCGATGACATTATGCATGGCGGAGGCGGAAATGATACTTTCTGTTTCGGGGAAAACTGGGGCAATGACACCATTGAACAGCTTGCCGGAGGAACTGTAAAACTCTGCTTTGCAAATGGTGTGAATGACAACTGGAACGCCGATACGCTTACTTATTCAGACGGGATCAGTAGTGTAACTGTTACCGGAATAACTGCAGACAAAATAGAAATTGTCTTTGAGGCAGCTTCTTCTCTGCCGGAAGGCGCGTTTGCTGATGTCGCAAGCGAAAAGATCTTTGAAGATAAAGATAAAGGTTTGCTGGCGTAAAAAAGAAAACCGTAAAAAGAATTTACAAAAAGAATTGGGACTGCTGTAAACCTTTCCGTTTGCAGCAGTCCCTTTTGCTGTGATCTTCAGAGAAGAATAAATCAATAGCGTTTCTGTGCGCTGTTGGCAAGAGTACGCAGACGCAGGGCGTTGAGGCGGATAAAGCCGGTAGCATCCTGCTGATTGTAGATATTGTCTTCTTCAAAGGTGCAGAGTTCAGGATTGAAGAGAGAGTAGGGAGAACGGCGGCCGTTCACATGGCAGGCTCCTTTGAAGAGCATGACACGCACTTCCCCGGTCACATATCTCTGACTTTCGGTAATGGCAGCCTGAAGCATTTCCCGTTCCGGTGCATACCAGAATCCATTGTAAACCAGCTTGGAGTAGGCAGGAATGAGGGAATCACGCAGAGACATGGCTTCTCGGTCCATGGTGATGGATTCCATTGCACGGTGAGCGTGGTGCAGAATGGTCCCGCCGGGAGTTTCATACACACCGCGGGATTTCATTCCCACAAAACGGTTTTCCACAATGTCGATCTTACCCACACCGTGTTTGCCGCCGAGAACGTTGAGTTTCTTCATAAGGGCAGCGGGAGAAAGGGCTTCGCCGTTGACTTTCACAGGAATACCTTTGTCAAATTCGATAACGACTTCTTCGGGAGTATCGGGTGTTTTGGAAAGGGGGGTGGTGAGACAGCAGATGTCTTCGGGACATGCCATCCAGGGATCTTCCAGAATACCGCCTTCAAAGGAGATGTGCAGAAGGTTTCTGTCCATGCTGTAGGGTTTGGCAGCGGTGGATTTGATGGGAATATTGTGCGCATTGGCATAGTCGATCATCTGGGTACGGGAATGGAATGTCCATTTGGGGTCACGCCATGCGGCAATGATCTTGATATTGGGTTCCATGGCATAAGCAGCAAGTTCAAAACGCACCTGGTCGTTTCCTTTACCGGTGGCACCGTGACAGATGGCATCGGCATTTTCCTTGCGGACGATCTCCACAAGTTTTTTCCCGATAAGGGGACGGGCGATGGAGGTACCCAGAAGGTAGGTGCCTTCATAGATGGCATTTGCCTGCATCATGGGGAAGATGAAGTCTCTTGCAAACTCTTCCCGGATATCGTCGATATAACATTTGGAAGCACCGGTGGCAATGGCTTTTTCTTCCAGACCGTCCAGTTCTTCCTCCTGTCCCACATCGGCGCAGTAGGTGATAACTTCGGCGTTGTAGGTCTCTTTGACCCAGCTGACGATGACGGAGGTATCAAGACCTCCGGAATAGGCGACAACTACTTTCATTTCTTTCTCCATATAATAAATTGTTGGTGAGATTATTATGTGTGTTCTTTAAAATAATACAAAAATAAAAAAAATCAAGTTTACGGCTGTTTTTTTCGCAAAAGAGAGTTATATTTATAGGAAACAAATATGGAATACAGGATAAAAAAGAGTGCGGTCATGGAAAATATCCATTTTGATGCGATCATCAATAAAATCGTGGAAAAAGATCCCCGTTACGACAGACAGGCTTATTCTTTTGTGGAAAAAGCCGTAAGTCATACTGTGAAAAAATGCAATAAAGGCAATAATCCCCGGGGGATGCGTCATGTTACCGGTGCGGAACTTGTGGAAGGAGTATGTGAATATGCGCTTCTGCAATATGGTCCTCTGGCTGTTGAGGTGCTGGATGACTGGAATGTGCGCAGCGGACCGGATGTGGGAAATATCGTATATAATATGATCAATATGAAATTGCTTTCTGCCAGCAGTGAAGATTCGCAAAGTGATTTCGACTGCTGTTTTGATCTTCTTCCCCATGTGGAGGAGCTTCTGGAGAAAAATCTGGCACTTTCCGGAAATGTGGAAGTACCGGTGATTGAGTGAGACTTGATGCTGTCTCTTCTTCATTGAGCGTAAGATTGACGGAGTTTATGGAAATCGTAGTAAAAAGGGATATTTTTACAGATTGACAAAAGCCGCAAAATGTGGTATATCAGAAGACAATAACAACAGATTTATGGCTTAAAACGATAAATAGGCATTAAAGATATTTCAACAGCCTTCTATCTCTACTCAAAAAGAGATGTGATTTATGGCTTAAAACGATAAATAGGCAAGGTGTTTTTATAAAAATCAAAAATGTCGATTGGCGAACGCGTGTCCGGAACCAGTTTTTAGGTATGCTTCAAAAGCAACAGCTTTTTCTTTGGTTTCAAAGGCAAAGTATGCTTCAACTTTCCGGCTTGAAC
>JAFVRL010000407.1 GCA_017504325.1 Lentisphaeria bacterium
GCAAAAAAAGTTGAGCGGGCGGTGACATGGGCAGACGGTAAATATTGTCCTGTTCACCGTTTCCTGTTCTGAAAAGTAAGGATTTTTTCACAGTTTATATTGTAATTGTCTTTCCGGAAGAGTATATTTTCTACCGGTATTTTTACATCAGAGTTTCAGGAGCAGCATTTATGAAAAAGATCCTTGTCCTTGAAGGCAATCCGGCATTTCAGAAGACCCTTACTTTCAAAAAGATCAGATATGGTGAAGTGAACCGGGCTTCTTCCTTGCATATATATACCGGCGGAAAAGGAACCAATTTCTGCCGCGCCGGACGGATCTTCCGTCAGGCGGAATATGAATTACTGCATTTTACAGGCGGGGAGAACGGCAGAAAAGTGGATCATCTTCTTGCGGAGGAGGGAATAAAAACATTTTCCGTGAAAGTGGATGCAGAAACACGATGCTGTATCACCTGTCTCAATGAAGATGACGGCAGTATGACAGAACTTATTGAACCCTCTTTTCCTCTTACTGCGGAAGATCAGAAAAAATTTCTGCTTCTTCTGGAAGAGAGACTTCCGGGATGCTCCGTTGCAGCCATCACCGGGAGCCTGCCGGATGGGACAGATAAGGAGTATTATACGCAATGGGCGCAAATGGTATTGAATGCCGGAAAATTGCTTTTCATAGATGCTGTCAAAGGGATCGGCAATACTCTTGCCCTGCCGGGGAAAAAGATCCTGAAGATCAATAAAGAGGAATTATTGTTCCTTTCCGGCGGAAAAACGCTTGCTGACGGAATGGAAAAATTGATGGAAAAATATGCTTTGGAGGTTCTTGCTGTTACAGACGGAGCCGGAAATGCTTTTCTTGCGGCATCATCCGGTGTCCGGAGAAAATATATTCTCCCGGAACTGGAAAAAATCGTAAGTCCTCTGGGATGCGGAGATACTGCTTCAAGTGTTTTCTGTTCCCTTCTGCTTGCAGGTACTCTGCCGCAGGAGGCATTCAAAACGGCGCTTGCGGCGGCTTCCGCCAACTGTTTGAACGGGGATGCGGCTTCTTTTTCCATGGAGGATATGGAAAAGCTCCTGCCTTTGATCCGGATGGAAGATATGAAAGAATAAACAGGTAAGGAAGTACAGAAAAAATGCTTAAATGGATGCGCGTAAAAAATCTTGCCCTTGTTGCCTTCGGAGAAATGGAGTTCGGCTCTTCCTTCAATGTAGTCACAGGGGAGACGGGGGCAGGAAAGTCTGTTATAATGAGTGCCGTAGGTCTTCTTCTGGGAGCAAGAGCGGATAAAACTTTCATCCGTATAGGGGAGGAACGGTGCGAGGTAAGCGGGGAATTTTTTCCTGACAGTGCCGCACTTGAGGCATTGAAGGATATTCTGGAGGAAGGATGTATTTCTCTTTCTGAAGATGGATCATTGCTTGTCCGCAGGATCATCACCCCTTCCAGTTCCAGAAACATCATTAATGATTCCCCTGTATCTTTGCAGACTTTGCGGAAGATCGGTTCCCTTCTCGTGGATTCCCATTCCGCCCATGAAAGCCGTTATCTTTTTGACCCGGCAGTTCAGAAAAATATGGTTGACCGTTTCGGACACCATGAAGAGGAACTTGCCGCCGTACGTTCCCTCTGGGATGAACTTGCCGCCATACGCAGGGCAAAAGAGGCTTTTGCCGCAACGCTTCCTTCAGCAGAAGAACATTTCCGGCTGAAACGGGATGCAGAAGAGATCAGCAACGCCGCTGTCCGGAGCGGAGAGGATGAGGAATTGGAGGAAAAACATCTTCTTGCCTCCAACGCAAAAAGTATTATTGAAACAGCTTTATACTGTGCCGATTCCCTTTCCGAATGTGATGACAGTATCGCTGACCGGATCGGACAGATCCGCCGTACACTTTCGGATCTTGAAAAATTCGATCCGGTTCACGGTGCAAAATTCCTCTCTGCCATTGAAGAGATCTCTGCTCTTGTCAATGATCTTTCTTCCGATCTTTCCGCACACGCGGATAATGTGGAAATGGATGAAGGGGAATTCCGTGCCATGGAAGAGCGTTTGGGGGTATTGCAGACTATGAAACGCCGTTACGGTCCCACGCTGGAAGATGTGCTTGCTCATTATCAGGCGATCAGTGAAAAGATCGATGCCTATGAAAATGCAGAGGAAAAAAGGCAGAAGTTCCTTCAGAAGGAAAAAGAAACAGAACACCTTTTGATGGAAAAATGTGCCGTTCTTACGGAGGCAAGAAAGAAAGCTGCTTCCGGGATCGCTGACGCTGTAACGGCAGAATTGAAAAAACTTGGTTTCCTGCGTTCTGCCTTTGCTGTGGAGCTTGCTGCTGCCTCTCCGTCAGCGGATGGCGCGGATAAAGTAGAATTCCTTTTCAGTGCCAATCCGGGAGTTCCCCCCATGCCCTTGCGGGATGTTGCAAGCAGCGGGGAAACAAGCCGGGTCATGCTTGCTGTAAAAACTGTTCTTGCTGATGCGGATAATATCCCCATACTTATTTTTGATGAGATCGATGCCAATATCGGCGGGGAGACTGCGATATGTGTAGGCAGGCAGATCGGTTCCCTTGCAAAGAAAAAACAGATACTGTGCATTTCCCATCTCCCCCAGGTTGCCTCTTTTGCAGGAACACATTTCATGGTGACAAAACAGACGGATGGGGAAAAGACAATTTCAAATGTGACAAAGCTGGAAGGAAAAGCAAGAAATCAGGAGATCGCCCGTATGCTCGGTGGAGGAAAAGAGGCGTTGACACACGCTTCTGCCATGCTGGATATGAATAAAGAATGATCAATGACTTTCAAGGAGAAAAAATGGATTACGCAAATCTTACACAGGATGAATTTTTACGCCTTGCTGCTCCGGAAGA
>JAFVRL010000408.1 GCA_017504325.1 Lentisphaeria bacterium
GGAAAAATATCATAATGAACAAATGAGGAGGATTTCTATGAAAAAACGCGTTTTTACACTGGTGGAACTCTTGGTGGTCATTGCCATTATTGCGGTACTTGCCGGACTTGCCATCCCTGCGGTGAGCATTGCCAAACAGAAGGCAAAACAGACCCAGGCAAGAGTGGATATCAACTCTATGGAAGCCGCCTTTGCAGAATATGAAAAAGACCGGGGAACACTTGCAGCACTTCCCAATTATGGCAGCCTGACAACCACAAACAATGATAAAAGGATCGTCAATCCTCACGGCAGCAGGGATTCCAACCGGTATTATGATGCCATTATGGAAGTATTGACCTTTACTCCGGTGAACGGTTCTGCTGTGACAAGTTCCACCCATCTTGTTGCCGGCAGCAATCTTTCTCTTTTGAGTTACAACAGAAAGCGTCAGCAGTATCTGAAACCTGCCAAAGCTCTGGTAGCAGATTTGCAGAACGATCCCCAGGCGACTCCTTCAGAATTTCTGATCCTTGACCCCTGGGGCCACCGTTACAATATTGCTCTGGATGGAAATTATAACGGATATATTGATGATGCCAACGGGTTTGGCGGGATCACGCAGGCAAATACAAGGATCAATGCGAAAGTGATGATCTTTTCCTATGGATCTGAAAAGGAAAACAGAGTAAGAAATTATGTCTGTTCCTGGAAACAGGGCAGATAAGGAATATATTTTCCTGCCTTTGTGCATAACATATACAGGAGGAAAAGATGAAAAAAAGAAGCCGTTTTTATTACAATCTGGTGGAAATCACCCTTGCCATGGCGGTAGTGGGGATCGGGATCGCCGGGATCATGGCACTTTTCGTGCCGGCATTGGATTCTTCAAAGGAGTCTGTAGCGGAAAACTACTCTTCCCAGGTGGCAACGACCCTTTTGTCTTATATTGAACGCTTCAAAAGGAACAACTGGACCACAGCTTCCAATGTGTGGTACACGATCAACACTCAGCCAGCACTTCCCCCGGCATTGAGTTTCTATGAGGGGTGTCCGGATACCCGTCAATGGCGGGTCGTAAATGGCAATACCACCAGTGAGATTTTGCCGGGAGTATTCTCGTTGAATACTATCCATGGCGCAGGTGTTTACGGGTTGACATTGGGAAATGATGTGGAGGATCTTGCTTCTTTGGGGACATATTTTCCGGACGGCAGAAAATTCTGCGGTTTTGCCCGTGTCTGGCAGGAAAATGTGTCGGCAAGTGAATTTTTTACAGGCGGGGATTCCGCTGTTTCGGCAGCAGTCAATTCTGTTGTAAACAATGGAGATCAGCTTGTGCGGATCTATGTGGAGATCAGTTATCCGGCGACAGTTCCGCCTGAAAACAGAAAAATTAGTTTGTATATCTTTGAGATCGGCAGACCCCAGTAAGAGAGGTGCATGATGGCTGTTATGAAGAAAAAAATCAGGATTTCCGCCTTTACATTGGTGGAAGTCATCGTTTCTATGGCGGTATTCGCCATATTGATGCTGGGGCTTATGCAGTTCTTTTCCTCTGCACAGGGGCTCTGGACAAGTACAAGCAATCAGGTTCAGTCTTATGAAGAGGCCCGGTCGGTCATGAATATGATCGCAGATGATCTTCTGTGTCTTTACAGTGAAGACCGTTCTACTGCGACCTCCCGGGATCACCGGTACTTTTTTATCGTGCAGGATCCGGCGCACACCTTTGCCCCCGCATTGAATACCCACCGTTTCAAGGGGTTGGCTTTTGCCACCATGCGGCCTGCCAGAGCGCATCAGGATGCGATCACGAGATTGACAGAGGTCTTTTACCGTAAGCGCGGAAATCATCTGGAAATGTTGGAACTTGCTGACAATGAACAGGATGCAGGGCGTCCCTGGGCAGTGGATACAGCGGCATCTCATTTTACCCGTATTGATATTGCCCCGTTTCCATTTTACAGACTTGTGGAAAATGTTTCCGGCACCCATAATAACGACAATCATATAGCTCCACCCTCCGGCAATCAGGCAGCGTGGTCTGTTGCAGCCAATCATGTAGTGCGTTTTTCTGTAAAAACCTATCAGAGAGGGCAGAATATTCTGGGATTTAATGTCACCGGTGATCCTGCTGTGGCAAATTCCCGCATGTTTGATGCATCCGGTTCGGCAAATGTAACCAAACTGCCGGATATGGTGGTCATACGGCTTCTGACGATCGATCCGCAGACGGCAAAAGAGATTCTGCTGCTGGATCCGGATTGTATTTATGAAGATCATCTTGAAACGGCAAGAAACGGCTACGATTCCGATGATGTTCTGCCGGAGGACAGCACTGATCCGACGGAGAACCGGATCCGGGAACTGTTACGGAAAAATATGGTCATCGTCACACGGGCTGTTACTTTGAATCACGGTATTTAACGGGAGGTATTTATGTATAGAAAGCTCATGGAAAAGCTCCGGAAAAGAAGAAATGAAAAGGGGATAGCAGTAGTTTTTGTTCTGGGGATCCTGGGACTTCTCACTGTCATCGGTCTCGGATTTGCCTCTACGGCTCTGCTTGATAACAAGATAGCAAAAAATAATGTGAATAATGAAAAAGCCCGTCTTCTTGCCCGTTCCGCATATATGCGTGCTTATCTGCTTCTGCGGCATGGGGCATCTGCCGAAAGGATCTATACGCGCAGTACCCCGGTAACTTACGATTGGCTCTGGCGTTTGAATACCACTATGGACGGACAGGATATTTATGCTCTTCCTTCACAGTTTGATCCAGCCGTCAATACAAATCTTCCCGCATGGCAGTATGTCCGTAATCCCGCAGGAACAGAGATTTTGGGCAGATTTGCTTATGTGATACAGGCGGAAAAGGGGAAAATGGATCCTTCTGTGCATTTCGGAAAATATCTTGCTGCAAATCTTCCGCCAACGGCTTCCCGCCTGAAAAGATTTGGTACTTCTGAATCGGAACTTCTGTTCCGTGATGCCATCACAGATAATGCTGCCATATATAATAATGTCAAAGAAGAGTTTTACGGGGATCTTTACAATAAAACTGTAGATACCGGTAATGCTTTGAACAACGGAGCTAACGCCGGGGAAGAGAAAAAACTTTTTGAGACCCCGGAAAGGTGGCAGGATTTTACTTCCATGATGAGTGAAGTTTCTGCATCGGTTACACCGTTACAGGAACAGAATATCAGGGATACTGTGGAGACCTTGCACTCCGGAACGCCGGAAACATTCTGGATCGACAAAGATAACGATAAAAATCAGACCACAGATGAAATGTTCCACCGTTTCAATCTCGGCCGTACCGATTGGGATAAAGAGTATTTTGATGATGTGCATATTCTTTTCGGCGGCAGCAAAAAAGATGACGGATCATTTGAACGGATCAAAAGTACAGTCAACGGATTGGAGGAGGAGTGCAGATATAATGCCCGCCCCGCCGGGGATAAAAATCTTTACCGGCAGGATAAGGACAGGGCAGATGCCGCCAATACCGGAAGTGCCGATGCCTGTTTTGATACAGGCGGTATCCAGTGGCTGGGCGGCTGGGTGAATAATCCTGCCAGTTATCCCGGTAACTGGACAGAGGATCTCAAACGCAAGCAGATCGCTGCAAATATCATTCAGTATTGCCGGAAAGATACTTCTCTTACGGTGACCGATCTCTCCGCAGATAAAAAGAGCGACTGGGTTGCCAATAATGCCGATCCTCTTTATGCCGGAGTGGGGAAACACCCCCTCCTCAATGAAGCCGCAGTCAAGGCAAGTGTGCATGGTGCTGTGGTGGAAACTCCGGTGACAGACAGTCCCTCGTATTATGACTGGAGATATGAGGTCACGCTGGATTTCGGTACTGAATTGATCGATATGTTCAATATTGCCGCAAAACGGAAATCGGAAATATATTTTATCGGGCGGCTTATTTTTGATTACTACGATTTGAATGAAAAACTCTACAAACAATTCAAAATGGAGATCGACCGGGGGAACGGTAAAATAACTGTTGATCCTTCTGTCTCTCCGTCTCCCTGGGGCAGTAACGGTTACACTACGAAAGCATCCTTCTGGAATAATCTGCCTGTAACGGTTTTCCCTGTGGGGCGTTTTCAGGATGATGCCGGAAAAGATTTCAAGGGTGATCTGAAGATCAAGAATGTAAAACTTGTTTTTGACAAGATCTATCTCAAATATGTCGATTCCTCTGTACCGCCCGCACCGGGGCTGGAAAAGATGGTGGACAGGGATTTTGCCTGGATCAACCGTACATTCGGAACAGAGGCGGAAACAGAAGTGCCGGTTGTGGACCAGAAACATTTTTATGGTGCTGTGGCCGCAGAAGATCCCCGTGTGAATCATTATCAGAATGATTGGAAGACCATTTCCGATAACGGCAGCGGTTCTGTAATCAGGGAAGGAACGGAGACTGTTCCGGCGATCGCAGCTCTTGATGCGGATGCATTTGCCGGTGCTTCCATAAAGGCTACTCCGGGAGAAAACAATCAGGTTCTTGCTCTCAATAATGATTCTGCGGACAGAGAACCTGCCGGAGATCCTGCATTGGGAACGATCTCCACCGCCTATATTGCGGAACGCCCCATGTTGTCTCTGTGGGAACTCGGAGCCATTTCCCGTGGGGAAAAATGGCGTACTATTAATTTGAAAAGTGCTGTGCCGCATCCTGCCTTCCCCGCCGGGGAACAGTTTACCTGCGGCGGAAACAATACTTCTCTGAATTTCAATGCCGGTGCCGGACAGGGATATGAGGGGGGCGACGGCAATATTCTGGATCAGGTGAAGATCAACCGTCTGTTTCTGGGGGATGATCTGGAAACGGCACTCAATGGCGGTACTGCCCCGGTAATCTCCAATTATTTAAAAAATTTCTGGTGTGAACGAACCTCCTCTTTCGGCAAGATCAATATCAATTCTTCTTTGCAGAATGTTCTGGAAGCTCTTTTCAAAGAGATGATCTATAATTCCACAGATCTTACCACTGTTGCCGCCGGCAGCAGAAATGCCTATTATTCCTTTGTGGGAAGACAGGATCTTCCTGAAGAAGGTTCCGCTTTTTCCGGTGGGGCAGCTCTTGCCGGACAGATCCTCCGAGATCCCTCCGGCGCGCCTGCAAAACGTCAGGAGTTCAGAACAAGGGCAGATCTGCTTCTTAATGAGTTCGGACTTCAGGATGCATTTAAATCCTCCGGAAATTGTGATGCCGCACAGGAACAGCTTATTGGAAAGACCGTGAATCTGCTGAAAGCGGAAACTCTGGACAGAGCTTATATCATTGCTGTTGCCCAGACCATCAAAGCGGTGGAAACTCCTTCCGGTTTTACCAAATATTTTGATTGGAACAGGGATGGAAATGTGGGAAATGATGCAGTGAATGTCTCCAATGACAGACCTGTCCGCAATGTTTTCAGTGCGGATCAGCTTGCCTGGAAAAGAGCCGGATATGTGCGGTATCCTCTTGCAAGGGAATTGCATGGGGACAGTACCTACTATCAGAATATCCGATTACGCGGTGTGGGATTCGGGACTGTATCTCTGCCGACACATTTTTCCGGTGCAAAAACGAAAACTGTTTATGTGAATGGGGTGGATGAGATCACCGGGACAGCCAAAGTGGTCGTTACTCTTGAACGGGTCGATAATCAGTGGAAGATCGTGAGGTATGAATATGTGGATTAAAAAGTATATTGCGGTATTTTCTCTTGTCCCCTTCCTCGTATGCGGAGCTGAAGGCGGTAAAGAAAATCAAAATGATAACAGAAAAAAAGCTCCGGAAAAACAGCAGATGCACCCTGAAGTGTCTGTCAAGGCAGTTCCCCTGACGAAAAAGGAGAAACAGGCACTCTTGAAAGAACTTTCCATGGCGGCAAGCCGTTTCGATCCCAGACAGCCGGGACTGACGGCGGCACATGTGCAGAAAGTGCTTTTGAAGGATATTTATGATGGGCTTCTGGATAAAAAGATCCCGGATGAACCCGGCAGTGTGAAGAAATCAGGCGATACTATTACTTATCTGGGAACACGGATGGCACTTTTCAAGTATGAGATCCTGTTAAAAAATCCGGAATTGTCTGAAGTAACAGCCATTACTCCCGCCTGGTACAAGTCGTACGGGGAAAAATTGAAAAAGATGGAAGAGCTTGCCAAAAAGCTGGATCAGGCATCGGCAAACGGAGATCCTGCCGCTTACCGGCAGGCTAAAAATGCCATTGAGGCGTACCAGAAGGTTTTGAAAGATTTTGCAGGCGGTAAGAAACCGAAACTTTCTTCTGACGGATTGCGCCTGCTGCGCCGGCAGAACATAAAGTGGCGTATTGCCGAATTCAAGAAACAGCAGGCGGAACGGTTGAAAAAAGCCGGGCTTACTTCTGAAAATCTGAAAGAAGCAGCTTCTGCCGAACCGGAACAGAAACGCTCTACCGTGAAAAAGTCAGTAAAAACAGCGGAAAAGAAAAGGAACTCTTCTGCATCCGGTAAAAACAGAAATACAAGAAGACGCAATACATCCCGCAGAAACTGGTAATGAAAACTGGTAATGAAAAAGGGAAAAATAAAAAAATGGAGCCAATGATCGGGCTCGAACCGATGACCTGCTCATTACGAATGAGCTGCTCTACCAACTGAGCTACATTGGCTTGAAGGTACAATAATATACTCTCTGTTCCGGGAAAAGCAAGTTCCGGAATCTATTTTTTTCATTTTTTACTTTCTCCGGGGAGCTTTTCAGGGGATAAAAACCGTAAAAAAATCACAGATATCCCATAATTTTTCAAAAAACAGGTATTTTCGCCATATTTGATCGGAAGAAAATTGCTTTTTAAGAAAGTGATTTTGTCAGATTTCCATAAACAGACAGTATGTATAAAATATCATATCAGCAAATAAAAC
>JAFVRL010000409.1 GCA_017504325.1 Lentisphaeria bacterium
ATTGAAGAAGCGGTGGCAAGCTGTCAGGAGAAAAAAGCATGATATCCGTATTGATGCGTTCCCATAATGATATACTTTACATCAGACAGACGGTGGAGGCTCTGCTTTCCCAGGAAACTGCTGAAATTGTGGAGATCATCTCCTGTGATGATCACTCCACGGACGGTACTGCGGAATATCTGGCAGGAGTAAAAGAGATCCGCCGTATTGCCCCGCCGGAAGGAAAGTATGTTCCCGGAAAGACTCTGAATTACATGATACGGGAAGCAAAAGGAGAATATATCATATTCAATAATGGCGATGCCATCCCTTTGCACAGGGAATACCTGAAGAACCTTGTTGCACCATTGAAAGATATGGGGGTGAATTGTGTTTTCGGTAATCAGGTCGCAAGAAAAGAGGCTTTTGCTGTAGTGCGTAAAGATTATGAGCGTGCTTTCGGAGACGGTTCTCTTTCCTGTAAATGGCATAAATTCTTTTCTCTTGTTTCTTCCGGGTTCCGGAAAGAGGAACTTTTACAGCATCCTTTTGACGAGTCGTTCCAGTATTCGGAAGATTCCCAATGGGTCAACAGAAGAGAGGTGAAGATCGTTTATGTGGCAGATGCTGTTGTGGAACACTCCCATAATTATACATTACCGGAGGTGAAAAAACGCTTTTTCAATGAGGGCGTGGCAGACAGACAAATGGGAAAAGCTGTTCCCGGATTGCTGCGGACATGGAAGAGTGTTTTTGCAGAAACTCTGCGGGATTGGATCTATTTATTGAAAAACGGTGCAGTCAGAGAAATCTTTTACGCTCCCCGCTACCGTTATACACAGAAAATGAGTTATTACCGGGGGACAAAACAATGAGAATCGCCCATATCGTCCGCCGTTTTACTTTTTCTGAATGGGGCGGCACGGAAAGTGTGGTCTGGAATATTGCCAGGCAGCAGAAAGCGCAGGGACTGACTCCGGAGATACTCTGCACTGCTGCATTGGATCAGGAGGGAACGGAAGTTGTCGATGGTATAACGATCCGGCGTTTCCCATATTTCTATCCCTATTTTCCCATGCCGGAACAGGATCACCTTGCATTGGATAAAAAAGGCGGCAATCCCTATTCCGCTAAACTGTTCAGAACTTTGGAACAGGGAAAGTATGATGTATTTCATATCCATACCAGTGGAAGGCTTGCTCTTTACAGTATCCGTATTGCCCGGAAACAGACTGTCCCTGCCGTTATGACACTGCATGGGGGGGCATGTGCCATTCCGGAACAGGAAATGACTCTTTTGTTGAAACCGTTGAAACATAAATTCAGTTACGGCGGTATTATTGACCGGTTGTGCAATGCCCGTACAACGCCGGAAAGTCAGGCGGATGTATTGCTTGCTTTGAGCCGGGAAGAGGTGAAAAAACTGCAGAACCATTATCCGGGAAAACAGGTCAGGCTCTTTCCCAACGGGATCTTGCACCGGGAGCTGCCGGAGGCTGCGGAATCGGAAACATTCCTGAAAAAATATAATATACCGGAAGGAAAAAAGATCATTCTTTGCATCTCCCGTATCGATTATCAGAAAAATCAGAAGATATTGCTGGAACTTTTGAAAAAGTATGCGGAAACGCATTTGCTTCTGATTGGTCCGGTGACTGCACAGTGGTATCTGGATGAGCTGCTGAAAGAAGCCGTAAATGCCGGAGTAAAGGATGATTTGACTGTGATCCCCGGTTTGCCGCCGGACAGTATTGAACTTTTGCAGGCATTGAAAACGGCATATTGTTTTGTTCTGCCATCCCGGCATGAGCCATTCGGGATCGCGGCACTTGAGGCACTTGATGCGGAAGTACCGCTTATTGCTTCTGCTGTGGGCGGTCTGAAAGATTTTCTTTCCGATGGAAAAAATGCACTTCTTTTTGAAGATAATGATGGAACAGGGCTTTTGGATGCATTTGGCAGATTGGATACTGTACGGGAGAAGATCATTGCCGGAGGAAAGAGGACTGCAGCGGAATACAACTGGCAGAGTATTGCTGCAAAATTAACAGACATTTACCGGGAGTTGTTATGAAAAATATTCTTTACACCGGTAAATATAACGGTATCATAGGCGGCATTGAACGGTATATGCAGAAGAGTGCCGTATTGCTCCGCAGAAATGGGTTTGCGGTACATTATCTTTATACGGAAAACGGCGGCAGGGAGCCGGAACTTTTTGCATCGGCATTTGACAGTATCCGTGAGTTTTCCCCGGAGGATCCTCTGATCGCATCTGCGGATATGGTTCTGGTCCATAATATCATTGCTCCGGAACTGTTGAAAAGTCTGCCGGAAAATAAGACATTCTTTTTTGCCCATGACCACAATATTTACTGCCGGCGGCATCATTATTATACGCCTGTGGGCAGGAGAAATTGTCATCGCAGGTATCACGCACTTATTTGTAAACTTTGTTCTCTGAATTGCAATGAAGCTCCGCCGCTGACAGAGTACCGCAGATTTCCTGCATTGGTGCTTTCTGATTTTATGGCGGATAACCTGTGTAAAAACGGATTCGGGAAAGTCATGAAACTGTCCCCCTTTATCCGGACGGAGAAAAAGGAACATATTTTCATGCCCGGTAAAGTTTTGCGGATCCTTTTTCTGGGGCAGCTTATCCGGGGCAAGGGGGCGGATCTGATGCTGAAAGCTCTTGCCGGACTGGATATTCCTTTTATGTGTACCATTGCCGGGGAGGGCAAAGACCGGAAAATGCTGGAAAAAATGGTTGAAAAATTAAAATTGCAGGATAAAGTACATTTTACAGGTTTTGTCAGTGAACCGGAAAAATTATGGGAAAATTGTGATATATTCTTTTTCCCCATCCGGTGGCAGGAGCCTTTCGGTCTGGTAGCTCTGGAGGCGATGGCACACGGGGTCCCTGTGATGGCTTTTGATCTGGGGGGAGTCCGG
>JAFVRL010000410.1 GCA_017504325.1 Lentisphaeria bacterium
GCCAGAAGCGAGCATTAAGCCGCGAGAGAATGAGGGCGTTTTTTGCCCGAATGAACGCAGGCGCATATATATGGAAAAAGAAACTGCCGCATTACGAAAGAGTTTGACTGTACAAAAGGAAAAAGTGAGGGGGAGAGGGGAGAGAAAAAAGCATCATGCGTTTGTCTCTCTCCTGAAGGTTGCACAAAACAGGATAAAGAAGTATTTTTGAAAAAATCTGACAAAATCACTTTTTTAAAAGCAGATTTCTTTACGCCCATAATTTTGTAAAAATGGCATATTTTTACAAAATTATAGGATAGCTGTGAAGATTTTTACTGATTGTGATGATTGTAAAAGTAAAGAAATAAAAATAACGGATCAAATTGCTTGAAAATTATTTCAAAAGGATTTATTGCACAGTTTGCTGATTTTTCCACAAAAAAAGGCTGCCGGGTACTGTCATACAATACCGGGCAGCCTGACTTGTGAATGAAAATTTTATTTTTTAATGAGTACTCTGTTCCAGGTACGGAATACACTGATCCCGTGCTTGAAAAGTTCACGGCCCTTCCCCCCTTTTACAGACTGGTCAAGACGCAAAAGATTGGCTTCCCCGTCATGGCGCAATCCCACATAGCCGTAATTGCCGGACTGGTCATTTATGTAAAAATATCCGGCCTGGGTGGGCGGTGTAACCGCACTTGTGGAAATCGTATCCGCCAGCATGGGGGGAGTTTTTTTTGTTTTCTGTATGTTCCAGTAGCGGTATCCCTCGATCTGCGGTATCATGAATTCACTTACATAGAAATCTGTCACGGGAGTGCAAAATACTCCGAATACATATCTGTTCATTTCTCCCCTGCTGCCCATCGTCCCTTTCTGGGGTACAACAAGGGTGGGGCAGGAAAATCTTTTATAGGGGGCAAAGGTAAAATATTGTGTCCGGTTGATAAGCGGCAATCCGAGATACGGGCCCAGAATATCGTAATACTGCTTTTTGCTGTCTGCACTTCCGTAAGAGGGGACCCAGCCTTTGTAGTCCCCTGCATACATCTGCATCCCGTATCCGCTCTGCCGCAAGTTGCTTTTGCAGGAAATGGATATTGCTTTTGCCTTTGCTTTGGACAATGCAGGAAGAAGCATCCCGGCAAGAATGGCGATAATGGCAATGACAACAAGCAGCTCAATAAGAGTAAATGACTGTTTTTTCATAACACTCTCCATGTGAAATTTTTATTTTTCAGCAATTTTGTAAATATGTACCGCATAGGGGGCGAAAGTATCCTGCAAAGAACCGTCAAAAGCCACATTTCTCTTTTCAAAGAGGACTTCTGCTGTCCCTTTACCCATATTGGCAAATTCTGCTTTCACTTCCTCTTTTGCAGAGTTTGCCGCAATGATGTATTTATATTTGCCGACTTTCTTTACAAGAACATTGATGGAGAAATTTTTATCTCTGTCCAGTTCCGCTCCGGAAAGGATCTTTACAGAGGGCTTCTTTTCTTTCTTTTCCGCAAGAAGAACAGGATAAAGGTCTTTCAGTTCTTTTGTAATGGTAAGAATCATTTTGAGATAATCTTCCCCCAGTGCTTTTGCCCCGCCATGGGAGAAATAGACGACCCCATTGGCACCATGGATGATGGTAAGATAAGTCATAAGGCGCAGTTCATCTTTTGTGGGGCCTCTTGTCCACTGGGGAAGGGATTTAAAGGTTTGCAGAAGAGGAATAACGCTCTGCTGCGGTCTGCCCTGTGCTGCTCTGTCCCGGATGCAGGTCTGCATATCGGTAATAACTCTCTGGGGGCCGTTACGGATGGATGCCCATTTATCGCTGATGGGATAAAGCTGGGGCATGAATACATCTGCTGACTGCACTCTGGGATAATAAAGAGAGTTATAGGATTGAAGCGGCCATACGGTATGTGTTCCGAAAAGTCCCGGTGCAACGGCTTTTGTCTCGTTTGACAAGCTCCGGATGGCAGAGGGGGTGAAACGGTTGGAATCATCCGCAAGGAAAAATCCGATCACCGTTTTATGATTTTTGTACTGGTAAAGCCAGTAACGGATACAGGTTTTGATATTATATTTTTCCGCTGCTGCAAGGAACGGGGGAATGGCTTGCGCCCCCAGATAGGATTGGAGGAAATTTACCCCATTATCTGCAAGCTGTTTCATCAGGGGATTCGCATCGTCTTTTACAGCGAATGCTTTGGAACTGTAGAAACCAATGGGGAAAAATTCTTCGCCGTTCACAAGCATAAGACCATCTTTCCGGTAGGTTACTTTATTGCCGGTAAAAGGTTTGCCGATAAAAACACATTCCCTGATATCGTGTTTATTGCCGTAAATATCCTGTATGGTGAAAAGAAAATCATTCCGTCCCCCTTTCAGAGGTGTATCCGGTTTATAGGTAAGAATATAACCGTTGCGGGTCAATTTTTTGGTAATATCTTTTTTGTTCAATGCACATTTTATGGTGGCAAAATCCGGCATACTTTCATCGGAAAGGAGGAAACGCGCCTCCAATTTCCCGTCGGCAACAGGAGAAGAGGTTATTCTTGTTACGGAAGGAGGAAGAAGGTCTTTCTTCACATTCCAGGAACTGTCTTTGAAATCTCCCACGATCACTTCATCCAGAATGGGGGTATTTTTCCCGTTTCCTGTGAGAATTGCTCTGTAACGGAGGTATTCTCCGGCATTTCCGACTTTGGTATTATTGGTATATTTTTTCCATTCACCCCATTTGAAATTGCTGCCTTTTCTGTCTTTTGCAGTCTGGATCTCAAAGGAAACGGCACAATTTTCCGGAACTTTACCTTTCATGGAAAGAAGGGCATCTCCGGTAATAAGAATGGGACGGGAAAGGAAAGAACCTTTTTTCACATAAGAAGCATCATTTCCTGCAAGAACAAGTTTGAGAGATCTGTAAGCAAGGAAATCCGTTGTTTTCATACGGGGTGCGCCGCCAAACTGGATCACCATAAAAGCGGCATCTTCCGGAACTTTGCCGGTAATGGTGTGGGCAAGGAAGGAGGGACTCTGGCTCTCATAGTAAAAATAAGTATCGTCCGCAACGCTCTTTTTATCTCTGTCAAAGAAGAAATATCTGTTGGAGTAATTTTTTCTTCCTGCCCCTTTGAGCATGGAAACAGTTCCGGCAACTTCAAAGGAAAAAGCAAAATCATCTCCGGCTTTTACCGGAATAAGAGGAGTACGCAATCCCCATGCCTGATCTTTGAACATTTTGGAAGTTACATAAAGAGCATTTTTCCCGTCAGAAGTTTTGACAGCACACTTCATTCTGTTATAATAGTTCATGGCAAATTCCATGAAGTGAGTTTTGCCGGAAAAATCTTCTTTCCATGCTTTTGTACCGTTTTTTTCCAGACGGACAGAACCGTTTTCAAAAACGATACCGCTTTCTTTTGTTACGGAAGACGCCGCAAGATCCCACAAGGCAAGTACTCCGGAAAGGATCAGAATACTTTTTACGAGACAGATACTCTTCATTTTTCCTCCTTATTGAATTTGATTTGAAAATCTCTGTTTTCTTTCAAAAACAATACAAAAACAACAGCTGTAACTTCGCATAATATACATTATGTTAGACAGAGAATGAACTTAATACAGAAAAAAAAGGACTTGAAATAAGAGGAAATTATACAAAAAACAACTCAAAATGTCTAACATAATGTATATTATGCGACATTTCTTTTTGTATATGTAAAAATACATGTTTCACACAAAAAGTCAAGTAAATATTTGAAAATATCGTGAAAAAAATCAAATTGAACGATCGTTAAATTAAACGCATACTCATTTTCAGAACGGAATGCGTTTGATTTGCCGATTCCCTGATCCTTTTCTCTCTTTTTTAATGCCTTTTCTTGAAAAAATTTTTTTCAATAGTATATTCCAATATAAAATAAGGAAAAAGGAAACGCCATGAAACTTACTCCCAGAGAAAATATATCATTGAAACAGGCAAATGCCCATCAGAAAAAATTAGGCGTGCCGGAGATCTTTGATTGCGGATTTCTCCGTCTTTCCGATTGGACAAGCAGCCGTTCCTTCGGCAGTTTCTGGCACATATACTGGAACTCTGCCGCAGGCGCAAGCGTGATCTTCGGAGATCGTAAATATGTGTTTAAATCCAATACAGTCTATCTCATACCCGCCCATACTCTTTTTTCCACCCTTCTGACCAGACCTTTGTGGCATTTCTATATTGATTTTTCCATAGGGGGTGAATTTGAACGGGTCAAAAAGGGTATATACGAATTTCCGGCAGATTATCTGAAAGAAATTTTGCCCCGTTTCATCAAAACGGAAACTCCGGAACACCGGGTCAGGATGATTCCGGATCTGATCTGGCATTTTCTTGCAAGATTGCCGGAAGATGTTTTTGAAAAACCGGAGAAAAAAAAGATCGATTCCCGTATAGAGCGTGCCATCAAAATCATGGAAAACAATGTCGGCAGTATCAATACGGTTGCCGATGTCAGCAGTAAAGTGGGACTTTCCCCCACCAGTTTTTATCAGCTTTTCAAAAAAGCCACCAATAAAAATCCAAATCACTTTCTTACACATTTGCGTATCGGACAGGCGGAATTCCTTCTGGTCAATACCAATGCAAGTATTGATGAGATCGCCTCTTCCGTTGGATTTGCCGACCGCTACCATTTTTCCAAACGCTTCAAACAATTTGAAAATATGACTCCGGTCCAATACCGCAACAAGATGAAAAAAGAACCGGATCTGTGATCATTTCCCTCCGGTATCTTCTTTGTTCCGCCTCCCCCTGCAAACAGCACCTGAAAAATATACCGCAGATTCAAAATACCTTACGCCTCCCGGCAGAATTGTCTGCCGGTTCAAAAAATACTTTTAAAGAGTATTTATTTGTTTTCTTTTATACGGAACAATTTGAAGCAGAACAGGATGCTTCCTTTGAAAGATATTACGGAAAACCCGGTATGGCTCTTCCTGTATCTTTGGGATCAGCGGGTAAGATCCACAAAACTTGCGCCGATAAATTTACAGGCACTCTCCGGTTCCATGGAGATCATTACCCCCAGATGCCCGCCGCTGAAATTGATGTGATCAAACAATATTGCGGTCTCATCAATAAAAGTGGGGAAAGCGCGTTTCATGCCGATGGGGGAACAGCCTCCGTGAACATATCCGGTAAGAGGAAACAAGGTCTTCTGGGGGATCATATCCAGATTTTTCACTCCTGCGGCGGCGGCAGCTTTTTTCAGGTCAAGTGTTGCAGGGGCAGGAATGACAAAAACAAAATATTCCTTTTTCGGAGTTTCGGTCACAAGAGTCTTGAAAGTCTGATCCGGTTCTTCCCCGGTCTTTTCCGCAATACTCATGGCGTCCACTCTGCCGTCAGCAACAGAATACTCCAATACCTTGAAAGGCAATCCCGCTGCAGTAAGAAGACGAACTACATTTGTCTTGACCATGTAAAACCTTTATTTTTCATTGTTGTTCAATAATTTATACCAGGAATCAATTACAAGTTTCCCGTCGGAGAAAAGAAAACCGGTCAATCCGGCCGTCTGATTCCAGGCAGGCAGGGTAAAGATCTTCCTGGAAGAAGAAACCGCATGCAATATGTGCGTATCATGAAAATGTCCCGCAACAAGTATGCCGTTATCCTTTTTCAAAAGAGAGCATGCCCGTTTCACCATGAAAGCGGCAGGAAAATATTTTTTATTTTCCAGATTGGTGTTCTTCAAGCCTTTCCGGATCTTTTCCGCAAGAAAAGTCCCGCCGGTACCGGAAAAGAGATAAAGCAGAAACGCAGTCACAGGATTACGCAGAAGAATACGCAATGAACGGTATTTCCAATCCGTGAGATTTACTCCGTCACCATGAAGGAAAACAAACTCATCCTTCCGGATAAAATCTGCCGTACAGCGGGAAAAATCCCCTTTATGCCGTGAAGAAACAAAAAACTCATGGTTGCCTTCAATAAAATAAACCGGAAATTCCTCTTTATATTTCCGGCACCAGGAAAGAAAACGGCAGTGGGATTCCGTCTCATAACCGGATATGGCGATCCAGAGTTCAAAAATATCACCGAGAAAAACAAGGGCAGGTCTCTGCCCCTTTTCCATCTTCAGAAGACGGGAGGAAATGCAGTCAAGCATGGAAAAAAAACTTTCCGTACTTTCCGGATCGGAAAGGTGACTGTCTGCAATAAAAATATACCGGAGACTGCCTGACTGCATATCTTTTCCAACTTATTATTACGAAAGAACTTCCTCAATTTTCTCCACCGCTGCGGCAAAGGCTTTGCCCACAGGAGTTTCGGAACGGTAATAGGCAAAAGGTCTGCCTTCATCGCCTCCTTTGCATACTTCCGGATCAATGGGGAGTTTCCCCAGGAAAGTGATACCGTAGGAGGAGGCAAGTTTTTCGCCGCCGCCGGAAGCAAAAATATCGGTGATCTCTCCGCATTTCGGGCAGACAAAACCACTCATATTTTCGATAAGTCCGGTCATGGGGAACTGCATCTGTTTGCAGAAATTGACGCTTTTGCTTACATCGGAAGATGCTACCTGCTGGGGAGTTGTGACGATAACAGCATTTCCGCCTTTGTCTTTGACGGTCTGGCAGACGGTGAGAGGCTCGTCGCCGGTACCGGGAGGACAGTCGATGACCATATAATCCAGTTCACCCCACTCCACTTCAGTAAAGAGCTGCTGGATGACCCCGATCTTCATGGGCCCGCGCCAGACAACCGGATCATCAGGATTTTCCAGCATAAAACCAATGGACATGACTTTCAATCCGGCAACTTCCGGAGGAAGGATCTTACCGTTTCCGGCTGCTTCCAGCTGATATTTTTCCAAATGGAGCATTTTGGGGATACTGGGACCGTGAACATCCACATCCAGGAGTCCGACTCTGAAACCGGCGAGAGCCAGAGCGTAAGCGAGATTGACGGAAACGGTGCTTTTCCCGACGCCGCCTTTCCCGGACATGACGACGATCTTATGTTTGATCCTGCCGAGAGTTTCATTCAATGCACAATTTTCTTTTTCTTTACTGCTGCAGCTTTCGCAGTTACCGGAACATTTTTTTTCTTCGCTCATATTGTATTCCTTTCAAGATTTTATAATTCGAGAGTATATTAATATACTCTCACCACCAGCAAAATACAACCATAAGAGAAAGGAAAAAAATATAAGAGAAATACAATATAGAATTATGTTATTATTTTTTATGAACACGCAGTTGGATTTGAGCCATAGCATCACCCAAAGTTTGATCTTTTGCTCATATTGTATTCTTTTCAGAAATGCTGTCAAGGGAGTATACCATACCCCCATCTCCGGAAAATGCGACCACAGGAACAAAGCAACCTTTAAAAAGTCTGAGTAATAAAAGATTATCCTGTTACCAACATCAGATTTACTTTATTACAGGGCCTTCCACTTCCATTGGTACACCAAGAAGTGTAATTTCTTCATGTGAAACCGGCTCCAAAGAAACAACTTTAAACTTATAGTTCAGGTTCCATTGTTTCAAAGTTGAATATATACCGAAAAATTCTTCCTGATTATGATAAATAGACAGTGCAAGAACAGGGCGGTGTTTGCGTATAGTTTTCTCCGCCCCCGAAAGAGCTTTCAATCCCATCCCTTCCAAATCGGCTTTTATAAGTCCGATACGCCCGAAATCATATTCCTGTAAGAAAGAGTCCAATTTTACTACTTTAAGCTCTTGATTGCCCTCCGTCAAAAGAGAATTGCTGCCACCGGATTTTTCTGAAAAAAACACAGTTGTATCTTCAGACGATAAGCCCCAGTCACAAAGGAAATATTTTTCTTCCGGGATATGGTTTAATCTCATTATATTTTTGTACAATTCCCGATTGGCAGAGGATGGCTCAAAAGAAATCACTTTATGCGGTTCATATTTCAGAAACATAATTGCGGAATCCCCGCAATAAGCCCCGGCA
>JAFVRL010000411.1 GCA_017504325.1 Lentisphaeria bacterium
ATGGCTTTCGGAGTTTGCGGTAAAAGAAAAAACGATCCTGATTCTGGGAGATATGGGCGAACTTGGGGAGAATGCCTTGCGGGAACACATGAAAGTATTGGATTTTGCCTGCGAAAGATTCCCTTCATCCGGGATCATCTGTGTGGGCAAAATGATGCAGCAGGCTTATGATGTATTGAAACTTGTCTCCAATAAAGAAAATGTAACAGCCTTTGCCTGTACAGATGAAGCCGTCACTCCGGTACGGGAGATGGCAGAACCGGGCAAACTGTTATTCTTGAAAGCCTCCAATTTTATGCAGTTTTCCAAACTTGAACCATCTCCAGCAGAGGCATGAGATGAAAGAAAACCTTTCTCTTGCGGCACTTCTGGAAACACTTTCCCCTGTACTTGTTTCCTGTGAAAACCTTTCAGCATTTCCCCGGCAGCTGAAAGGGATTGCCTCTCACTCCGGAAAAGTGGAAAAGGATTTTCTTTTCTGTGCGGTGGAAGGAGCGGCTTTTGACGGACACATGTTTATTTCCGGAGCATTGGAAAAAGGTGCAAAGATAATCGTCCATACCCGTGAAATAAAACTTCCGGCGGATGTGGTTTCCATCAAAGTAAAAGATTCCCATCTGGCATGGGCATTATGCAGCAGTTTTTATTACGGGAATCCCGGGAAGAAACTGAATATTTACGCAATTACGGGAACGAACGGCAAAACCTCCACCGCGTTTATGGTGAAAAGACTTCTGGAACTTTCCAAAGCGGAAAAAACCGGACTTATCTCCACCGTGGAATATGATTGCGGCTCGACTTCCACCATCCTTGAGGGGGTCAGAACCACCCCGGACGCCATGCTTTTACAGGAGTTTTTTGCAAAAATGACGGCAAATGCCTGTAAAAACTGTGTTATGGAAGCCTCCAGTCACGGTCTTCATCAGCACAGAATGGGCAATATACTTTTTGCCGGAGCGATCTTTACCAATCTTACCGGGGATCATCTGGATTATCACGGGACGATGGAAAATTATTATCAGGCAAAAAAGCTGCTGTTTACAGAGCATATTGCTCCGGAAGCCCCCTGTGTCATCAATGTGGATGATCTCTGGGGAAAACGCCTTGCGGAAGAGTTGAAAAAAGACGGGACACGAAATATTTTCAAAGGAAAACTTATCACGGTTTCCACCGCAGATAAAGCGGCAGATGCCTTTATTCGGGTCAAAAAACTTACAGCGGCAGGCAGCTTTTTTACCATTGCATTTGAAAACAGGATATATGAATTGGCTCCCCGCCTTATCGGATTGCACAATATCTATAATGTTGCCCAATCTTTTCTTCTTGCTCTTGTAGGAGGGGCGGATGGGGAAAAAAGCATAGAGATCCTTAAAGGAGAAAATATTGCTCCTCCAGGCAGACTGGAAGGATTTTATCTGCCATCCGGAGCCGGAGTATTTGTGGATTATGCCCACACAGATGACGCTCTTTCAAGGGTATTGGAAGCACTGTTACCTCTGAAAGAAAAGAGACTTTTCGCACTCTTCGGCTGCGGCGGAGACCGGGATAAAACCAAACGCCCCCGCATGGCACTTGCTGCAAGTCTACTGGCGGATTCAGTCATGGTGACAAGCGATAATCCCCGGACAGAGGAGCCGTTATCCATTATAGAAGATATTGTAAAAGGCTTTCCGGAAAATTATGATTACATGGTGGAACCTGACCGCAGGAAAGCAATAAAAAACATTCTTTCCCTTGCAGAAAAAGGGGATATTGTGCTGATTGCCGGAAAGGGGCATGAAAATTATCAGGAGAGCAACGGTGTCAAAGTCCCTTTTGATGACCGGGAGGAAGTAAGAAGGTTTATTAAGAAGTATGAGTAAAGAGCAAACCATCATCCCCATTCTTGTGGTACTTGGGCCGACAGCCTCCGGCAAGACCTCTTTTGCCGTGAAACTTGCAGAACATTTCGGCGGCGAGATCATTTCCGCCGATTCCCGTCAACTTTACAGGGGAATGGATATAGGAAGCGGAAAAGACATTACAGAATACACGCTTTCCGACGGCAGAAGGATCCCCTGTCATCTTGTGGATATAGTGGAGCCCTCTTATGAATATAATCTTGCAGAATTTATGAGAGATTGCCATGCAGCAATAAAAAAGATCCACGAAAATGGCAACAGAGTCATCCTTGCCGGCGGGACAGCACTGTATCTGGATTCCATCCTCCGTTCCTATAGACTGGAAGGGGGAGCCCCCTCCCCGGAGGAAAGAAAGTCTTTGAGAGAGTTGTCTGCGGAAGAATTGCGTAAAAGACTTGCACTTCTGGAACCGGATTCGGAAATATTGAAAAATGAACCGGAAAATCTCAACAGGATCAGCAGAAGGATCGAAATACTGGAAAAAGCACCGGATCAGAAACTTCTTGCAGAGACAAGAGGGGATGAAAATATCCGGTACAAATTTTTTGTAACGGGAGTATTCCGTCACCGGGATGAGATCAGAAAACGCATAGAAATACGGCTGGATGAACGGCTGGAAAACGGGATGCTGGATGAGGAAAGATATCTGCATGAAGAAAAGAAGGTAAGTTTTGAAAGACTGGAATTTTTCGGTCTGGAATATAAATATATGGCATTGTACCTGCAGAACAAACTTTCTTACGGGGAAATGAGATCCGAACTGCTTTGCAGGATCCGTCAATTTGCCAAACGGCAGGATTCCTGGTTCAGGTATATTGAAAGAAGAGGCATTCCCATTTACTGGTTTACTCCGGAGAAGGACTGGGAAAAGGTCATTGCGCTTGGAGAAAAGTTTTTTGCGGGGGAAGAGTTGCCGCCGCCGGAAAAGAGATTATCCGACATCTTTTACGGTAAAGTAACAAGTCCCGGAAAATAAATCATAAAAAAAGGGGGGTGTTGCAAAACCTCATAAAAGGTTGCAAATCCCCTGTTTTTTTTGTATAAATTTTTATTTACTGTCGAAAAAATCAGCAATCTTGAATTTATACAACAATAGTAAAAATTATTGCAGGTAAAATGTTGTATCTCTTTTATATAAAATAAATTGGAATTGCTTTTATTACTTGTAATAA
>JAFVRL010000412.1 GCA_017504325.1 Lentisphaeria bacterium
GACCGGGAACCGTACTTACGATGACAAACGGTTCTTCACCTCCGTTCTGAAAGCCTTTGAAAGCGGTAAAACGGTCACAGCCAAACAGTGGGAGGCACTTCTGCGTCTGGCTGTAAAATATGAATCCCAGCTCCCGGGACTTGCGGAAGCGGCAGATTCCTGCGCATTTACAGATGAACTTGCAGCAACAAAGGAACAGTCCAGAGAGCGTTCTGAAAAAGCCGCGGAAGCCAAAAAACAGTTGGAAGATGCCTCTGTGCAGGCGGAAGTGGGTAAATACGCCCGGATCTTTGAGCTTATGGATCATATCAAATGGGAACAGTCCGAAAAGCGCAATGCCTTTGATGAGAAGAAATTTTACACCTCACTCAAACAGCAGAACAGTCAGGGAAAAATGTTCTCACCCAAGCAGTTGGCTGTATTGAGCCGCCTTGCAGTGAAATACAGGGAACAGACAGGGGAAAGTGATTTTGCTGTCATTGCCGGGATCCTGAACATCCCCGTACAGGAAGAAGCTGCTCCGGCGGCATCCGGAACCAATCTGGATTCTCTTTTCAGCAAGTTTGCCGCAATTCAGGAATGGGCGGAACCCAGAAAGATCGGACGGATGATCTACGACGACAAAGCCTTCTATGAATCTTTGCTCAAACAGCACAAGGCTGGAAAAGAGCTTTCTGCCAAACAGTTGGCGGCATTGCAGAAACTTGCAGGCAAATATTCACTTGTCTGACAGGATCAGGGAAAGGGGTATTTATGCCGCAGGAGACAGAAAGAAAATTCCTTCTGAAAGATGATTCCTGGAAAAAGATGGTTTCTTCTTCCTGCTTTTTCTGTCAGGCATATATACCGGTCCTTCCGGGAGAAAAGCACACAACTGTCCGTATAAGGATCGCCGGAGAAAAGGCATTTCTCACCTTGAAAGGCAGCTGCGGCAAAGAACAAAAATTCACCCGCAGTGAATTTGAGTATCCGATCCCTCTGGAAGATGCCCAAACTATGCTGGATGAGTTTTGCGGAGATAAAATCGAAAAAACAAGGCATATTGTCCATATTCCGCCCTTCAAATGGGAAATAGATGAATTTGCCGGAAAAAATGCACCGCTGAATATTGCAGAAATCGAACTGCCTTCAGAGGAAACATTCTTTCCTTTACCGCCGTGGCTGGGGGAAGAGGTGACAATGGATCACAGATACAGCAACTCTTTTCTTGCAAAACATCCATTTTCCACATGGAAAGATCTGCCGTTTTCCACTGGAAAAAACTCCTTTTACGGGAAGAAAGAATCATTATGATCAAATACATGTTTATCAAACTGGCAGTCACTCTTTTATTTCTGTTTCCGGTATTTTCTGATTTTTCTCTCTCCGGTGCGGAAAAGAACAGCAGGCAGGATAAAGAGACGATCCGGCAACCGAAAAAATTCTGGCGGAACAATTTCCGGGCTGCAAGGTTGAAGGCTCACCAAACAAAAAAATTGTTGCTGCTTCTTTTTACGGTTTCGGATATGCAGATCCAGAATAGCCGGGTAGCCGGATTTTATAAAAACAATCATTATTTTCTGTGTAAAGCAGATGAAGATTATGTCCTTGTTCATGTGGATCTGCCTTTGGATAAGTATAAACTGTCCTTTGCACACAGACGCCAGAATGAAAGATTGCGTTCAAGGTTCAGTGTACTGCATTATCCCACGGTCGTGATTCTTGATCCCGCCTCCCCCTGGGGCAGCCTGATCTATAAATACACCGGGACACTTCCGGAAGAGGGACTTTTAAAACATCTGGAAACAAAAGTGGCATCTTCCTTGAAAAAATACCGGAAAGCAAGAGCGGAGATGGCTCAATGTCCATGAAGGTTCCGGGGGAATTTATGACTTGGAAAAGGTGGAAAACAATACTTTTCCTGTTTTTCGTTTTTTTCATCTTTTCCGCAGATGCGCTGGAAGATCTTACCATTGATCTCACAGAGGAAAGACAGGAATTTACCCGTTCCGGGAACTGTCTGGATTCATTTTTAACAGCGTATCAGGCAAAGATCCTTCATTCCTTTTCCAAAGCCGGGGAACATTTTTCCCTGATTTTTTCCTCTGCCAAAAAAGAGAGTGTGGAAAAAACAAAGGAACAGATCAATCTGCTGGGGGAATCCACCATCAAACATTTGCAGGAGGAGGCGGAAAAACTCATTCAGGATCCCTCCGGGTTTAAAAAAAGTGATTCCCCGAGGGTAAAAGAAGTCACCAAACATCCGGGCAGCATTCCTGAAAAAGGAAAAAATGTCAGTGAAAAAAGTGAGGAACTGAAGAGCCCGGAGAGATCTTTTGAGAGATCCGCTGAAAAAAGAAATTACAAAAAAGAGACTTCAAAGGAAAAATATTGCATCGGCAATACCTTTGAAAAAAAGAGTTTCAAAAAACAGGAAACGGCGGTATCCGGGAATCTGCAATCCCAAAACTCCTGGCGCAATAATTTCCGGGGAGCGAGGCAGACAGCATTTCAAACTAAAAAATTGATGCTGCTTCTTTTCACGGTTTCAGATATGCGGACCCAGAATACACTTGTTGCCAGATTTTATAAAAGCAACCCTTATTTTCTTCAAAAGGCAAATAAGGATTATGTACTTGTTCATGTGGATCTCCCCCGGGATAAATACAAACTTTCCTTTGCACACAGACGCCAGAACGAAGATTTGCGCTCCCGGTTCAGTGTACTGCATTATCCCACGGTCGTGATCCTTGATCCGGTCACCCCCGGCGGGAGCCTGATCTACAAATATACAGGCACTCTTCCGGATAAGGGACTTTTACAGCATCTGGAAGAAAATATACCCACACATTTGAAAAAGTACCGTAAAGTAAGGGCGGTGACGGATCTATGACAATAAGAAAGATATATTTTCTTTTTCTTCTGCTGTTTACAGCATTTTCTGCCGGAGCCGGGGAGGATCTTTCCTTTATTGCAGAAGAAATACAGAACTCCCGCATCCGTCCGGCTTCTTTTTTTGACGCTTATCAGGCAAAGATCCACCATTCGTTCAACAAAGCACGGGAACATTTTTCCCTGATTTTTTCCTCTGCCGGAAAAGAAGGTATGGAAAAAATAAGTAACCAGGCGGCAGTACCGGAAAAATCGGTGATCAAACAATTACAGCAGGAAGTGGAAAAAGTCTTTAAAGATCCTTCCGGTTTGAAAAAAAGCGACTCCCCGCTTGCAAAAGAAGTGACCGGACGCCTTTCCACCATGCCTGTGGATGAAGAGAAAAAAGTACAGAGGGAAAAAACACAATCCCAAATCCCGGATAGTGCCTTTGAGAGAAGAAGTTTCAAAAAGAACGGTTATCAGAACAGATTTTCCGGCAGAAAGGGCAGTGCCTTTGAAAGAAGAAGTTTCAAAAAAAGAAGTTTTGAAACAAAATCCTTTAAAAAAACACCGCCTCCTGCGGAAAATCCACCATCATCAGGCAGAGATGATTCTCTGAAATTATCAGAACTTATGGAGCTGTGATCATGGATCCGCAGACAAAAGACCTTCTTCTTTTCAATGCAAGGATCATGGACGGAAGTGCCGGGAAAGCCTTTCCGGGAGAAGTCCTTATTTCCGGGGACAGGATCCTCTGCACGGGAAAAAAAGGAGAATATACTTTTTCCTGCTGCCAAAAGATCGATTGCGGAAATCTTGTACTTGCACCGGGCTTTATAGATGCCCACAGCCATTCGGATCTTTCCCTGTTTGCCGCGCCGGATGCACCAAGCAGTATTTTTCAGGGTGTGACCACTCTCATTACCGGCAACTGCGGACTTTCCCCTTTTCCGGTCATAACAGAAGAAGTCAGGGAACATTTGCAGCAGATCTATGAAAAATACAATGAAAAGATCCAATGGAATGATTTTTCCGGCTATGCTGCGGAATTGCAGAAGCGGTCTCCGGCAGTAAATATCCTCCCGCTTTGCGGTCACAATACCCTGAAAGCCAATATCGACGGATATGATGGCAGAAAAAACGGGAAAAAAGAAGATTATATATCCCTTGTTGCCCTTCTGGACAAAATGCTTTCCCAGGGGGCGGGCGGACTTTCCACAGGATTACTGTATATACCGGGAAGGACATCGGAAAATGGGGAACTTGCAGCATTGATGGGGTGTCTCAAAAAATTCAACAGGATCTATGCCACCCATCTGCGTAGTGAAGGCAAAGCTCTTACAGAGGCTGTCCGTGAAGCCATCGCTCTTGCAAAATGCGGCAGCAGAAAATTGCAGATCAGCCATTTGAAAACCTCCGGAAGAACTTTCTGGCACAAATTACCGGAAGTATTCAACTGTCTGGAACAGGCACAGAAAGACGGGGTCCTTGTAACAGCCGACCGCTACCCTTATACCTTTTCCGCCACCTCTCTCTCCCTTGTCCTTCCCGGACAATATGAGGAAATGACCGATTCTGCCATCAGAGAGAAACTTGCAGCAGATCATGCGGAAAGGGAAAGACTTGCAGGAGAACTGGATTCCTCCCCCCGGAACTGGACGGAAGTCCTGCTGGCGGATACACAATGGGAAAAGATGAAATCCTTCCGGGGAAAAAGTATAAAAGAGATCGCAGACGCCCTCCGCAGTACCCCCGGAAAAACCGTTCTGGATATTCTTACAGCGGATGCCCCCAATGCTATGGGAGCATTTGCAGGAATGAGCAGAGAAAATCTTGCAAAGATACTGCAAAAGGATTATGTCTGCTGCGGAAGTGATGAAACAAGCAGACCTTTTGATGATTCCCTGGGCAGAAGTCATCCCAGAAACTTTGGTTCATTTCCCCGTTTTTTCCAACTTCTCTGTTCTCTGGGTTTTTCGCAGGAGGAGGCAGTAGCAAGAATGACCGCCCTTCCTGCAAAAATATTTTCACTGCATGACCGGGGCAGGATCCGGGAAGGCTGCAAGGCGGATCTTGTCCTTTTTGATCCGGAAAAACTGGATTCCAATGCCGATTTCATTCATCCGCATACAAAAGCGGAAGGGATCAGGGCTGTCATTGTCAATGGCTGCATGGAAGACCTGGAAGGAAACGGAAAAAATACTTTACGGAAGCGGAACGGACAAGTTCTGAAATTGAAAACAGCCTTCTGAACCGCATTCCTGTCCGGTCAGAAAGAGAACTCCCGGAAGAATACATGCAGAAGTGTCCGGCTGATCTCAAGAGCAAGAACATATTTTTTCTTTACCTCCGCGATCCCGGTACGGCCGTAGGGACATTGTATGGGAGTATCCATTTTTATCTGCACAGCATAAAGTACATTTACCGGAGTAAAAACTTTCGTTTTTCCATCAGAGAAACATGGAATGAATCCCCCGGTCTGCTGTACCAGAGTGGAATCATGGAACTTTACAGCAACAGGATTGATGTTTTCCACTCTGCCGGGATATTTTTCCAGACTGTCCCGGAGCTGCAGAACGACAGGATCTCCGGGCAAAAGTTTATTTACCTCGTTATCTCTTGCGTAGGCAATGACCTTGCGTTCCGGTGAAAGGATCACTCCCAGAAGAGTCCCTTTGGCAAGCCATCTGCCGGGAACGACTTCCTTCAACATGGGGAAA
>JAFVRL010000413.1 GCA_017504325.1 Lentisphaeria bacterium
CATGTGGATAAACTTTTTAAGGAACACCCGGAATATTTCCCTCTTATAAATGGAAAACGGAAAGTCACCTACTATATGGGAAATGAACCCCAGCCCTGTACTTCCAATAAGGAAGTTATCAAAAGAATTGCTGAAAATATCATTCTCTGGGTAAAACGGGCTGAAAAACTTTCCGGCGGGGCAAGAGTGGATATTGATTTCGGTTCCAACGACAGTGTGGAATGGTGTGAATGTGAAAAATGTGTTGCTCTTGATCCTCCGGAGGAAAGAAAAGCCGGGATAAAATCCACAAGAAACTGGATCTTTACCAATGAAGTGGCAAAAGAGATACGTAAGAAACTGCCCGGAATGAAAATATGGGGATGGAGTTATGCCAACTTCACCCCTGTTCCCACCGGAGTCAGTCTTTCTTCTGATGTGGGCGGTGTCATGCTTGCCAATCATTACAGATGCTGGAAACACGCTCTTGATGACAAAAATTGTGTGACCAATGGTAAATATCTGGACTATAACGGCTCCTGGAACAAAATGGGACGCCCGCTTTTCTCTTATGAAGAGTTGACCAGAGCCGGAAATCTTTTCCTGCCTGTGGAAAAAGAGTGGGCGGAAACCATGAAGTTTTATGCAAAGAATATGAAAAACTTTGCCGGAACTGTTACGGAAGTATGCTGTCCTGACGGTACCTATTCTTCCGTATTCAAAAATTACAATAATCTTAATAACTGGGTCATGATGTGGCAGGCTATGTATATGGGAATGGCTTTCCACTGGGATGTGAACGGGGATATTGAGGCAATTTACGAAAAAATCAACTCCCTTTACTACGGCAAAGGCTGGGAAGGGGGAATGAAAGAGTTCCGTAAATATCTCCACTCTCTCTACATCAATGCCGGCGGCTGCTGGGGATTTGGGCACAGTACACCTGTGGGAAAATTTCTGGATGTGCCGGGAGCAAAGGAGAAACTGTATAAATGTCTTGCTTCCGCAGAAAAAGCCGCAGCAAAAGATCCGGACAAACGGGCATTGGCTCATGTGAAAAAGGTGAAGGAATATTTTGAACGCACCTGGGTGAAAGCCTATAATGACTATATCAGCAATTTCCGGGAGATCAAAGCCTATCCTTTGAAAGGGAAAATCATTATCGACGGAAAACTGGATGAGGCAGACTGGAAAAATGCCGATGGTGTGACAAGATTCCGTCAAGCCTATTCACAGGATAATCCTCTGGCGGAATACCAGACAAGCGTGAAAACAGCTTACGATAAAAAGTACTTCTATATCGGCGTGGAATGTCTGGAAAAGGATGTAAAGAATCTGAAGGAAAGTATAAAAGAATTTGACGGTCCTGTCTGGAATGATAACGGGGTGGAATTTTTCCTGAATGACCCCATTATGGGGGGAACTTACTACCAGATCTGCGTCAACTCCAATGGCGTATATTGTGACGGGATCGTTGTTCCCGGAAAGAGTTTTGACAAGCGCTATAACTCCAATGCGGAAATCAAAACAAGCAAGGGAAAAGACCGCTACTTTATTGAAATGAAGATCCCGGCTTCCAAACTTACAGGAAGTGACCTTCTTGCCGGAAGCGTGATCCGGATGAATGTATTCCGTGTCCGGATGCCGTTGAATAAAAAAGACAGGAAAGAATTTTCCACATGGAGTATGGGCACTCCCCATAATGTGGAAACATTCCATGCCGTCAATCTTGCTTCCCCGCGTTCTTTAAACTCCAACAGCAAGGAAGTGGATGCAAGAGCGTGGAGCAACAGTTCTTTTAATGAAGTAAGCAAGAAAAAGGAACTCCCCAAAGGATGGAAAACCAAAAGCACGAAAGTACCGGCAAGCTGGAGTTTTGCTTCTGCAAAAGGGTATATAGGAAGTTTTGAATATCAAACCCATCCCGGAAGCAGCAGTAACTATTATCTTACTTTTTCTGACGGCTATATTTTCAATCGCTGCCGCTTGAAATCTCCTGTGATCGCCGCTACCTGCCGTTTGCGGGGGAAAGGTACTCTCCATTTTTCCATGCTCCGTTATACGGCAAAATGGAAAGGACTGCCCACAAAATTCCTGCATAAGATCTCGGTGGATACCAAAGGAAAATGGGAAACATTCCGTTTTGAATTTCCCCGTCCCGGTACATTGGATGAAAATCATATTCTGATGATCCAGACCAGGGAAAAGGGAACAAAATTCGATTTGGATGATATGTATCTTGTTGCCAAGGACAATAATTGATCTTCTTTGAAAGGTAACTTTATAAATCTTTTGACGGGGCTGCAAAAATCCCATGACAGAAATGTGGGATTTTGCAGTCCCTTTTTTGCATAAATACAGAATTTGAAAAAGAAAATTTCATGCTTTCGGATTTATTTGCCGCATTGCCGGAGCGATCATACCAATCAAATCATCGGCAATGCCCCCTGAAATTTATGGTGTTCCCGGTATTTTCCGGTCCCTTGTTTTCCGGCAGGATATTTCCGGAACCCGGTTTCAGTTTCTCCATTCATTGACGATGGAAACAAGTTTTTCCGCCGCTGCTTTTGTTTCTGAAAGTGGTTTGCCCGGTTTGTAGATCGTGCCGCCTATCCCTGCTCCGCAGGCAACATCCAGGAAGGATGCAAAGTTTTCTGTTGTCACACCGCCTACTGCCATAATGGGAGTCTTGATGACGGCTTTCAGGTCTTTGATGTAGGAAGGGCCCAGACAGGCGGGAAAAAGTTTCAGATAGTCCGCTCCGGCTTTGACCGCTTTGAACCCCTCTGTGGCGGTAAAGAAACCCGGTATGGAAACAAGGGAGAGGGCTTTGCTTTCCCGGATGACCTCTTCATCTGTATTGGGAGAGATGATAAACTTGCCGCCTGAAGCCTTTACATTCTGCACGTCCTCTTTTGTAAGGACAGTACCCGCCCCCACCATCTGCCGTGTGCCGCAATATTCCGCAGCCTCCCGGATGCGGGAAAAGGCATCCGGGGTATTGAGAGGGATTTCCAGAAGTTTGATCCCCGCATCATAAAGAGCATCGCATACCGGAATGATCTCTTTCTGACTGATCCCCCGGAGAATGGCAACAATGGGCATTTCCTTCAGGAAGGCATCAAACTTTTCTTTCATATAGATCCCTCTCTTTCTGTATTGTTCAGGATGTTTTGTTTATCTCTGTACTCTACCGGAAGCAGAGCCTTTCATCAGATTTTCCACTTCTTTCCGGGAGGAGAAATTGTAATCTCCGGAAATGGTGTGTTTCAATGCACTTGCGGCGACAGCAAAGCGTATGGCATTTGCGGGGGCGGCAAGTTCTTCTGTATTCAGAGCAAAAAGAAGTCCAGCGCAGAAGGAATCGCCTCCGCCGAATCTGTCCACAATATCCTTTATCTCATAGGGTGCGTAAGTTCCGTCATCGGCAAGAGGAGCAAAAAATGCTTCTTTTGCATTGCAGTCATAGAGCATACCGCCCCAGTTGTTGTGGTCGGCAGAGATACTTTCCCGCAGAGTGATGGCAACAAATTTTGCCTTGGGGAATTTTGCGGAAAGAAGTGCGGCTACTTCCTTGTATCCTTCAATGTTGAGTTCCCCTTTTTCAATGGAAGTATTGCTGGCATTGATCCCGAAAACATCGGAGGCATCCTCTTCGTTTCCGATAATGATGTCTGCCAGGGGAACGATCTGACTCATACAGCGGTTTGCCAGAACATTTTTTGCCGTACCTTCCTCCCAGTTCCAGAGTTTTTTACGGTAATTGAGGTCAATGGAAATGGTGATATGCTTTTCCGCCGCCTTCTGTGCAACAGCAAGAGTGGAAAGAAAAGCATTTTTTGTGAGGGAAGGGGTGATCCCGGAAAGATGCAAGTGGGTGACTCCTTCCAGCATGGCGTCAAAATCATACTCTTCCGGAGCAAGAAGAGAAATGGTGGAGCCTTCCCTGTCATAGACCACATTGGAGCCTCTCATATTGGAACCGTGTTCGGCAAAATAGATCCCCATTCTGCCTTTTTTGCTGTAAAGGATCTTACTTACATCACAGGTCATCCCTGCCAGCTGTGCGGCAAAACCTCTGGAAACG
>JAFVRL010000414.1 GCA_017504325.1 Lentisphaeria bacterium
CTGTTTTTTGAAAATTATGGGATATCTGTAATTTTGAATGGAATATTTTTCTTTTTTCTCACTCTTTTGTTTGATTCTTTTCACAAAGTGTGTTATAATACTATAATACAAAAAATTCAATACCTTGCAAGGAGCATTTTTTTATGAATACCATTCTGGATCAGAAGATCGATTCTCTTGTTCAGGAGATCCTGCCTGCCATGAAGGATATCCGCCGCATCATCCATGCCAATCCGGAACTTTCCGGTGAGGAAGTGGAAACAAATTCCCTTATCCGCAGAGAATTGGCGAAGATCGGTACTGTGCAGGTGCTTCCTCCCTTTATCGGAACGGATGCTGTAGCTCTTCTTTATGGAAAAAAAGGCGGGGAAAACAAGTACAATGTAACATTGCGGGCAGATATAGATGCTCTTCCCATGCAGGAAGAGTCCGGTGTGGAATATGCTTCAAAGATCCCCGGAAAAATGCATGGCTGCGGCCATGACGGGCATACTGCCTGTGTTCTGGGGGCGGCATTTGTGTTGTCCAGACTTACAGAAGAATTCAATGGGTCTGTAAGATTTGTTTTTCAGCCGGGGGAGGAACGGGGAGCATTGGCAAGATTTCTTGTAGGGAAAGGAGCTTTGGAAAATCCTTCTCCGGATGCGGTTTATGCTCTTCATGCCCACTCTACTGTCCCTGTGGGAACGGTCAAGACGATGGCAGGAACTCTCATGTCCGGGATCACCTGCTTTAAAATCACTCTGGAAGGGATGAGTTCCATCCGCAGCGAGCCGGAAAAAGCGGTGGATGCGGTTATTGCTACCGCAAACCTTATTACACAGATGAATACTCTTATCAGCAATAAAGTATCCCCCCTTGACAGTGCCATCATCGACTTTGCAAAAGTTGAGGCATTCAATCCTGCCGGAGATGCTGCCGGAAAAGGGATTCTCACTGGTCATATCCGTTATCTCAAAAATTCCACAGGAGAAACTTTACGCAACAGTATTTCCTCCATTGTAAAAGGTCTGGAAGTTTCCATGGGAGTAAAGGGAACATGTGAATTTGAGGAGGAGTACCGTACAAGTACCAATGCAGAAAGCTGTGTGGAACTTTTGAAACGTATCACTATTGGTAAATACGGGGAAAAGATGTTCCAGTATATGCCCCAGCCTTCCATGGGCAGCGAGGATTTCTGTTATTTTCTGGAAAAAGCCCCCGGCGCATTTTTCAATCTGGGGGGAGGGGTGGATAAAGCCTATTGTCATAACCCCAAGTTTGACTTTAATGATGATTCTCTTGTCTATGGCATTACTTTAATGGTGCATCTTGCTCTGGAAACATTGCAGGAACTGGAAATGGGAAAGAAATTTTAAGAAAAAAAGGAAAGAAACATGTTTATTCAGAAAGACCTTGATCATGCCTCCTGGCGTTTTATCCGCAAAGACCTTGCTCCGGAGAAAGCGGCTTCTTCCGATCTTAATGATGTGACCTGGGAAAAAATAAGTCTTCCCCATTGTGCCCATATCGAACCAGCCATCTGCAACGATCAGTGGGAAGGCATCTGCTGGTACCGTCTGCCCATTATGGTGGAAAAAGAGTGGGGGGAAAAGATCATTTATCTTGAGTTTGACGGGGTGATGCAGAAAAGTGAATTTTATATCAACGGGAAATATTATTTCACCCATGAGGGCGGCTATCAGAGATTTACTGTACCCTTGACCAATATGCTTAATGCCGGAAAAGAAAATCTCATTGCCATAAGAGTGGACAACCGTCCTTCCTGCAACTGCCCTCCCGGTCAGCCTTTGAGAAGTCTGGATTTCTGCTATTACAGCGGCATCTACCGGTCGGCAAGATTGACTGTAAAGGAAAAAATCCATATTTCTGATCCTCTGGAAGTAAATATAGAGGCGGGAGGCGGTATTTTTCTTCAGACAATGGAAGCAACGGAGGAAGCGGCAAAGATCCGCTGTTCCACCCATGTGATGCACTCTGTTATTTATGGAGAGGTGTGGAACCTCCCCCAGAAAGCGGATACGGAAGTACCCTGTACTCTGGAAATACAGATGCTCAATGCCGATAAGATCCCTGTGATGAATAAAATCGTGATGACTGAAAGCATCCGCCCCAATATGGATCACACTTTCTGTACGGAATTTGAACTCAGGAATCCTTCTTTGTGGAGTCCGGATACCCCTTACCTTTATACGGTACGCTTTACCCTTATCCATGAGGGGAAAGTTCTGGAAACGCAGGAAGTGCGTTATGGCATACGCCTCATTGCTTTCACAAGGAAAGACGGCTGGCTCATCAATGGGAAAAAGACACCCATTCTGGGAACCAACCATCATCAGGATTTCCCCATGATCGGCAATGCTGCTCCTGCCACTATGCAGAGAAGGGATGCCATGATCATCAAAAAGGCGGGGTATAATCTTGTCCGTCTTGCCCATTACCCCCAGAGTCCTGCGTTTCTGGATGCCTGTGATGAACTGGGGATCTGTGTGATGGCTCCCATTGCCGGATGGCAGTTTGCAAGTTACAATTCCACTTTTATCAATAATGTCCTGCGGGATTGCCGGGAACTTATCCGCAATGAAAGAAACCGCCCCTGCGTGGCTCTGTGGGAAGTATCTCTCAATGAAACCTATCCCAATGCCTGGCTTCAGGAGGAGATGCACCGTATCGCCCACCGGGAATATCCCGGAAAACACTGTTACACCTGCGGGGATGTATATGGATTGTATGAAGGCTGGGATGTGCTTTTCAACCGGACAAAACTCAACAACCGGGAAAAGCCGGTCATCGTGCGGGAATACGGCGACTGGGCATTCGGCGGCGGCAAAAGTACCTCCAGACGCACCCGCAAAGACGGGGAGTTCGATCTTCTGCGGCAGACGTGGAACTATCAGTGGTCTTTAAACAGAATGCCCACGGAAGATGGATATATCGGCGGCTGCACCTGGTGCATGTTTGACTATAATAACGGGTTCCGGGAGCTGCTCTGCGAGTGCGGTGACGGCGATAATTTCCGTTATCCCAAATATAAATATTTCTTCTACATGAGTCAGGGCGCAAAAGACCCCATGGTCTATCTTGCCACAAGACGGGAATGGAAGGAAAAAACCATCGTATTTTCCAACTGTGAAGAAGTGGAGATCTTCCTTAACGGAAAAAGTGTGGCAAAACAGAAACCCGACGGCGGGGAAAATACCTCCTATCACACCACCGGCAACCCCAACTGGGAAACTGTTCTGCGCCCCTGGGAACTGGACGGACTTACGGTGGAGATCTTTAATGGCGGCAACTGCGAAAATCTTGCACATCCCCCCTTCACTTTTGTGGGATTGCCCCCGGAGGACGGCGAGTTGAAAGCTGTGGGGTATGTGAATGGCAAGGCTGTGGCGGAACATATCGTGCGTACAGCAGAAAAGCCCGCAACTCTCAAGATCGAAGTACGGGAAGACGGAGTTCCTGTGACCGATGATGATATTGTTTTTGTGGATGTGTTCCTTACAGACAGAAACGGTACCATTGTCAGTAATAATGATTTGAAAGTAACTCTGGAAGCAAGCGGAAACGCTTTTGTTATCGGGGAAACAAAACGGCAGATGGAGGCGGGGATCGTTTCCTTTGTGCTGAAAGTAATGAAAAAAGAAGGCTTTGCCCTGAAAGCAAAGGGCGGGCGTTTTACTGCTCCTGAATGGATAAAATAACGGAAAAAGAGGCAAAAAATAATCATGGCAACCAACGTTATCGCGATCGACGGACCTGCCGCATCCGGAAAAAGCTCTGTGGCAAAAAGACTTGCGGCCAAATTGAATATCGTTTTTGTAAGTACGGGGGCATTGTACCGGGCTATTGCATGGAAAGCTATTAATAGCGGTATTGATACGAAAGTTCTGGAGGAAGATAAAGAGAAACTTTCTTCTCTTCTTTCTTCTACGGTTATCGCCTATGAAAAACCGGAAGGAACCAGTGATTTTCAGGTAAAAATAGATGGAGTCTTCCCCATGGAAAAACTGCATACCATGGAGGTTTCCGCCGGAGCAAGCAATGTGGCAAAGATCCCGGAAGTAAGAAAATTCCTTCTGGATTTCCAGCGGGATTTTGCTGCAAAAGGCAACTGGATCGTTATGGAGGGACGGGACATTGGTACAGAGATCTTCCCGGATGCAAAATATAAATTTTTCCTCACAGCCGCTCCGGAGGCACGGGCAAAACGCCGTCTGATGCAGGATGGGGGAACTCCCACCGCGGATGAGATCGCTAAAGTAGCGGAACAGATCGCCGCAAGGGATGAACAGGATCGAAACCGCCCCATCGCCCCGCTGAAACAGGCGGAGGATGCGTATTTTCTTGATAACAGTGAGCTGGATCTGGAAGAAACTCTTTCTGTTCTTTTGTTCCATATAGCTCCGGAAGACGGGGGGAAGGAGCCGACTGTATTGCGCTACCGCATCCCCTATGCGGATACAGACAATATGGGGGTGGTGTATTACGCCAACTATTACAAGTTTTTTGAAATGTTCCGTACAGAATTTATGATCAATGCCGGATATCCCTATGCCAAAATGGAGGAAAAGGGGGTGGCGTTGCCTGTGATCGAATCCGGATGCAGTTATAAAAGTTCTGCAAAGTTTGAGGATGTTATTGAGGTGACAGGAAGGATCGCGGAATGTAAAGGGGTGAGGATCCGTATTGAATGTGAGATCCATTGCAGGGGAAAACTTCTGGCAACAGGGTTTACCGTTCACGCCTGTCTGGATATGAAAACAAGGAAATTGGTGAAAGTTCCCGCCATTCTTTCCGCTTTGATGAAATAATATGGCAGATCCGGAGAAAAATATGCAGTTTGATGAACTTTTGCAAAGACGTACGGTACGCCGTTTCCTTCAGAAAGAGATCCCGGAAGAAAGTATCCGGAAAATCATTGATGCGGCAAGAAGAAGTTCCTGTGCGAGAAACGCCCAGCGTTTACGCTATATTGCCGTTGTAAGCAAAGAAAAAGTGGATGCCATTTTCCCGCATACCGCTTATGCCGGAAGTGTGGCTCCCCGGAGAAATCCGGTTCCGGGGGAAACTTCCCCCACCGTTTTCATTGCAGTTTACGGAACGGAAGAACCCGACAACATGCTTTACGCTGATGCCGGAGCTGCCATACAGAGTATGGAATATGCTGCCTGGGAGGAAAATATCGGAAGCTGCTGGATCGGTTCTTTCAACAAAGAAAAAACAGCAGAGATCCTTGACTTGGAAAAAGAGAAACTTCTTTTCCTTGTTGCATTGGGATATAAAGGGGAAGAGCCTGTTCAGGATGAGATCACTCTTTCCGGCTCCCCCAAATATTATCTTGATGAAAAAGATATTCTCCATGTCCCCAAATATACGGTGGACACCATTACAAAGTTTGCGTAAGAGAAATAAGGGAACAGCCGCAGCAAATGTAAGGAGATCTCAAGAACGGGATCTTCTTATATTTTACAGGAACTCAGCCAGGAAACAGGAGTGGGGGGCAAGGATGGTATGAAGAATACCGTTTTGCGGTTTTACCGGAACTTCTTTCCAGAAATCCATTCCGGGTCGGGCGGCGATTCCATATTTTGCAAGATCAAGCGTATATTCTTTTTCCTCTTCTGTCCAGTTGATGAAAAGAGTACGGAAGCCTTTTTCCGGAAGTCTTTGCAGATAATAAGAGGGTAAGTCATTTGAAAAAAGATCCAGAGGAACACCCGCAAGCCCCTGCTTTGCCGATACTGTCTTTCTTGCCAGACGCAAGCCGGAAGCATTTAAAAGCGGCAGATTATCCGATAATGTTCTTATTCCTGCAGAAACAAGAACAAGGGAAAGCAGTACTTCCAACTCATTTTCTGTGGCAGTGGCAAGAGAATATTCCTGATAAAATGATGGATTATGTCCCTCTTTTTTATTGTAAACAAGACAGGGACGCAATTTATTCAAATCCGGATCATCGCTTGTTTCCACACCCCGGCATAAGGCAAAGTCCGGATCATTGAGCCAGCGTTTTCCGTTAAAGGGATAAAGAGAAATCACATCAGGCGTATTTGCCTTTATACAATCCCATTTTGCATGGATATCATGCCCCACCCGTACAGCTTCCGTCCCGGGATTGCCGGATAAATAGGGATAGCCGCATGCCATAAGTTTTGCTCTCCCTTTTACCGCTTTTGTGACCGTATCAAAGAGCATATCCAGATAACGCCCTCTTGGAATACTGTTATTTTTTACTCTGGGAACAGTCGTCAGAAGTGCAAGAAAATCCAACTTGAAATATTTATATCCCATGGAGGCATAATTGTCAAAAAGTTCAAACCAGAATTTATGGACATCGTCATTGGTGGGATCAAGGATAAAACCTCTTCTTTCCATACAATTGAACATCATTGCCGGAACTCCGTCTTCCCCCTGTGCCAGCATATCATATTTCATCTGGGCGATACGGGAAACATTTTCCACGATCCCCGGAGCTATCCACAAACCGGGTTCAAACCCCATTCCGGTAAGTTCCGCAGCCAGTTTTTTCATCCCGGAAGGGAACAAACCGTTATGTACCCATTCCCCGTAAGCATACTGCCAGCCGTCATCAATAATGATCCTTTTCACATGTTTGGATAAGACCGGATCCGAAGCAATGAATTCGGCATTTTTCAATACCTCCTCTTCCGTTACCGTCCAGCGGTAATAGTCCCAGGAATTCCAGGCACAGGGAGGAGGTATGAGTTCTTTTTCACTTATGTGCTGCTTTTGGAAAGATGGATAGACATGACACTCATCTGCTGAAGAAAATTTCAAGGTAAGAGAAGGCAATGTGATCTCTTTGCCCTCAAAATGCTGTAAAAAGATTTCCGCTGTAAGGGATAAGGAGATTCGTCTGCCCTGTTTTTTCAGATGATGGATGATTTTCGGAAAATGATCCGGAGCCATGGGAAACGAGAGAAACAGATGCTTTTTTTCATCTTTGGTCAGAGTGGTATCAAAAGAGGAAAATACTTTTGAACGATCGATTTTTTCAGGCAGAACCGCGCAGGAACTCCCGCCGGGCAGATTCATGGAACGGGATAAAATATGATCAGGAAGAGTGCTTTTTGCCTCTTTGAAATAATAAAAAGCAATATGAGGCAGGCTCTTTTTCAATTTGGCAGATAGAGTAATGGTCACTTCATCACTTGTAACGGAAAAGGCAAGAAAATATTTTCCATATACATTTTTTGTTTCATATTCCAGAAGGGTATTTTCTTCCTGTTCTCCGGAACTGGAAACAAATTTCCAGTTTTTTAACGGAATATCTTTTTTGCCGTAATTTATGATGATGGCGGCATCCTTCAATAAAAAAGGTGCTGCTGAAAGGGTATAGGATCCA
>JAFVRL010000415.1 GCA_017504325.1 Lentisphaeria bacterium
GCTGTGATGATTTTTTGTTTATCAATCAACTCTTTATTTTTCAATCGCATATCCGGCGGGAAAAGTACTTGTATTTTTCTTTTTCCCTGCTATATTTAGAGAAACCGGACGTTTGCAATATATAAATAAAAAGGGGGATTTATTTATGACTGTCACACTTCTTGTTACTGTTATTGCCGCAATCATTATCATTACTGCTGTATGGAAGATACATCCTCTTCCTGTTCTGCTTCTTGGTGGATTCCTTTTCGGGGTCTGCAATGATTACGGATTCCTGGAAACTCTCAACCTCATTTCCGCCGGATTCGGCAATACCATAAAAAGCATTGGTCTTGTGATCATCGCCGGGACGGTCATCGGGGTATTTATGGAACAGCGGGGGGCTTTGAAAGTTATTGCACAAAAGATCATAAAACTTACCGGGGAAAAACATACTCCTCTTGCCATGAGTATTATAGGCTATGTGGTTTCCATCTGTATTTTCTGTGATTCCGCCTTTATCATTCTTATCGGATTATGGAAAAAGATCGGAAAAATGGCATTTCTTCCCCTTGCTGTGGGGGCGACAGCATTGAGTATGGGATTATTTGCCTCTCATTGTTTTATTCCCCCCACACCGGGACCTCTTGCTGCAATGTCCATACTTGGAGCTGACTTCGGTCAGGTGCTTCTTTTTGGTTCCATTGCCGCTCTTGCCGCAACTGCTGCCGGATACTTTTACTCCCTTTATGCCGGAAAGGATGAAGTATTGGAAGAGGGGGAATTATCTGCAGAAAAAACGGAAAAGGAGATCTCTTTCCAATACCATTGGAGTATAGCATTTCTTCCCATTGTGATCCCGCTTGTCCTTATCGGAGCAAACTCTTTTACAGGGATATTCAAAGAAAGTTTGCCGCCTGTTTTCGTTAAATTCATGGCTTGTGCCGGACACCCGGTCACCGCCCTGACTGTCGGGGCATTTTTTGCTGTTTTTCTTATCGGAAAATGTAAAAAGAAAGAATTGTCTGTGGAAGGACTTATGGGAAAAGCCGTACTGGATGCTGCCAATATTCTTGTCATTACGGCTGCCGGAGGAGCCTTCGGCGAGGTCTTGAAAAAGGTGGATTTTGCCTCCTTTCTTCCGGAAAAGATCGGAAATATGGGGGTACTTGCCCTGCTTTTCCCCCTTGTTTTTGCTTCTGTACTGAAAATAGCACAAGGCTCCTCCACACTTGCCATTCTTACAGCGGCAAGTGTAACTGCCCCCATGCTGGAAACTCTGGGATTGAGTTCCCCTGTTATGCGGGCATTGGCGTGCTGTGCGGTATGCTGCGGCGGAATGATCGTTTCCCATACCAATGACAGTTTTTTCTGGGTGGTGACACGATTTTCCGGTATGAGTGTGCGGCAGGGGTTGAAATTACAGACATTGGGAACGCTTGTTTCCGGTACAGCTGCGGCAGCAGTGATCCTGCTTCTGGCATTTGTCCTGTAAAAAACCGGAGTGAAATATGGCGACCGAAGAAAAAAATATCCTTTATATTTTTAATGGCGATTGTGCTTTTGAGGCATGGAAAAAGAGCGTGGACGCGGAAGGCGGAAATTTTCTTGTCTGGCGGGAAAATTATCTGGAAGGACCGCTCCCGGCAAATGTTTCTCTGGAAGAATTTGAAAAGAAACGGGCGGCATTGATCCATACCTGGGTTCCGGAATATTCCTGTGAAAGATTGTATAATTACCTTCTTTCCATGGATAAAAAACTTCTTTCTCTTACGGAAAAGGATATTGTGGTACTGTATTTTGACCTCTGTATGTATGATATCGTGATGCTTTGCCGGATATTTTCCCTTTTACGGGGGACAAAAGCAGAGGTGCGTTTATTCTGTGAAGATGCGGTTTTGGGCATGGAAAAAGAACTTTATCAAAGGGATATTGCTTCATTAAGGAAACTTTCTCTGGAAGATATTTCTTTATATGCTTCTGCCTGGGATGCCATTTTGCATGGTGCGGAAGAGGTGGAAAAATTCAATCTTTCGGCAAAGGCGGAAAAAGAACCTTTCCTCAAAGAAGGATTGCTCCGTTACGGGGAAGATCATCCTTCTGACGGGAGTATGGGAAAAAGTGAAAGACGGCTCTGTTCCATTATCAAAAGCGGTATTCAGGAATTTTCCGCTGTTTTTAAAAGTTTCAATGCACAGGAAAAATATCCTTTTATGGGGGACAGTATGTGTATGCGTATTCTGGATGCTCTTGCAGAAAAAGGATTGCTGAAAAAAGATTCCTCCGGAAAAGAAAGTTCTTATTTTTCTCCGGAATAAATCTTTATGCAAAAAAGTTTCAAAATGATCCGCCGCAGTTCCATAAAAATCCACAGTAAAAATGTGGGATTGAAGCGACAGGTATCCCATAATTTTTCAAAAAACAGGTATTTTCTCCATATTTGAATGTGAGAAACCGGTTTCACGCAGAGTTTCCTGATCGTTTTATGGAATATATATGAAAAACAGGAGTTATCTGTGGGCTGAAACAAAAAAAATCAAAAAAAAACAGAAAATGGATTTGAAAAAACGATTAGAAGGTGTATATTAGTTAAATCACAACGAAACGGGTGTATAGCTCAGTTGGTTAGAGCGTCACGTTGACATCGTGAAGGTCACTGGTTCGAATCCAGTTATACCCACCATTATTGTTATTACGAACCGTTGAAACCGGAAGGTTTTGACGGTTTTTTATTTTTCAGTTCTTATTCTTTGCCGTAAACTTCGATCTCCCGGACATGACCGTATCTGCCGTTTTCCCGGCAGGAAAGAATATGGAGCCGGATATATCTTGCTTTCACCGGGGAAAAGGTAAAAGTCAAGCCATTTGCGGTGGGAGGTGTTGTATTTTTTCTGCCATCTGCTATTTCCATAAAAATTTTTCTGTCAGCAGAAACAGTCATAAAATATTTATAATATCTCGTGTCTCCCCACCAGAAAAACAGTTTCACAGTATCAATAAGACATACTTGCCCCAGATCCACTTCCAGCGTCCATTTGCCGGCAGTTACTCCGCCATCCCAGTAAAGATGTTTTCTGTTGCCGTCAATGACCACATCCGCCTGAAGTCCGCTTGTTGCAGAAATCAATCCCTTGAGAGCAAGATTTTCTCTTTTTCCCTCTCCCGCAGAAAGCAGAAGAGAGAAAAGGAGAAGTGAAAGAATATATATTTTTTTCATTTGAGATCCTTTACCGGGATCCGGATCACAGCAACATCGCCGGGGCCAATGGTGATTTTAAAAGAATTGCTCTCTTTATCCACTTTGAGTTTTTTCCCCGAACGCAATTCCATTACTGTATCCGCCTGTAATTTTTTCAGACCGATCGTAACAGTCCGGGACTCTTTTTCATCCAGTTTTTCTGCGGTGGAACCGGTTTTATGAACCCCCTCATTATTGAAGAGATAGAGAAGAATTCCCTCTTCAAGGATATTCAATCCGTACTGGATCTCCGGCAGATCAATGCTTACGGGAACAAGATCCTTTACAAGATTATCCAGTATCCAGTTGATAAAAGGAAATTTTTTCCACGCAGTGTACGGGAAAGAAGTTTTCTCCGCATTTTTATGAACAAGCATACACGGAGTTGTAAGGATGACTCTGCCTTTTCCCACATCATTGGAACAGGCAAGGATATTGCCGGAAGAATCTTTCAGCAGCACTTCTGCCCCGGAAAGTCTGATCTCATCAAACTCATACTTTGCCGGAAGAGCAAACAATTTTTTCCCATCAGGAGAAAAGATCTCCCCGACAACAGGCAAAGTATTTCCTGTAAGAGATGCACCAAGAAAAGAGTCTGCAAAATATTTCCCCAGCTGTCTGGTATTGATGATGAGAGTACCACCCTCCTTCACATACTGAACAAACCGGCGGACAAGAGCTTCGGAGGGAGAGTGTTCCCCATTCATAAAAAATGCCCGGTAGTTTTTCAATACCTCCGCCTTCACAGGTCCGGATGGAGTCTCCGGAAGGATCACATCATAGATATCCCCGTAGGGGCTTCCGCAATGCGCCCACTCCTGGGGTTTTTCTTTTATTTTATGCATCATCCACGGTACAATGGCACGCAAAACCCCTTCCGTCATAATATCCCCGGCATTACAGGGGAAATATCCGAAAACTTTGCCCCCCTGAATGGGGGATACGCCGTGTTCAAAAGGAAGTCCCAGAGCAACCGGAGCGTAACTTACTCCCCGGTCAGGATTTTTCCGGATGAAATCATACCACTCTTTCATCACTTCCCCATGGGGGGATAATTCATAGATCCCGTCTTTATCCTTATCCATGCAGTATGTCCAGGGCCAAACCTCGTTGCGTACCATTTCCGCCCCGGAAAGCCATGCAAGATAACGGTCGCGTTTATTCAATGAAGGCGAGATCCCTCCGGAACCGCCGGCAGCATTCATGGACCATGTGCCGATGTAATCCGGATCTGTATATCCCTTTTTCCCGTTCATTCCCACGGCAATATACCATCCCCAGGGAATACCGTACTGCCGGGATGCACCGCGGACAAAGTACATCTGGGGCTGATGCCGCTGATAACCGGCAGAAGTAGTTTCAATAAAAACATATCCGCATCCCCATTCCATGGCATAATGGTTGAAAGCAAGGGCACAATCCAGAAAGATCATCTTTGATTTATCCCCGAAATGCAGACCGGTAAGCCCGTCATGGATAAGTTTGAGTCCGGCAAGAGCCTCTTTACGGGTAGAGGGTTTGACGATCTTTGCAGCGATCCTGTCTGCATTTTTACTGGATACCCCGCTTTTTTGCAACATTCCGGCAAGATCCTTTGCACGGAGCAGAGTGCGGTAGGCGTTATCCCACTCTTCCACAGGAAATCCCAGAAAACCGGGATGGGCTTTTTTCCACGCCTCATATCCACTTTTATCCATGATGACATCTGTGAAACTTTTATACACATTTGCCCCGCGGATCCCGATAAAAAAGGGATCGTTTTCCGGGATCTTCAGTTTGGAAATATGTTTCATGGAGACTTTGCCGGGAGAAGTCTGACCATTGATGGCAATACGCAATTTCTTTGTCCTTACAGGCGCAAATTGTATCACAACTTCCGGATTTGTATTGCTGTCGGTTTCTGTACCGTCAATCAACTCCCAGCCGGAACCTTTTTCAGCATAAATGGCATATTTGCTTGCAAGATTGATGTATTCATCCCCCTCCTCCACCCGGGGGCGGCCGGAACTGATCCGAACAGAAGATATCTTTACAGGAACAGTAAAAGAAAAATCATACCACCCTTTCTGATCTTTCCCCCGCTGCGGCGGATAAGTATAAGAACAGGATTGGGCGGAAAGGTCTTTATCCGTCACCCGTTCCGGATAACGCAAAGTGGCGTTCTCCGCTTTTGCAGAAAGAACCCCTTTGGCAGTAATATCATTTCCGGCATCATCCATGATTTTTATTTCCCGTACCATCAAACGGTTATATACCGGCGGAGTATTTTCCAGCAACGGAACATGGAATGTATTTACAACACCTTTTGTCATATCTTCCGTAATGATTTTACTGTATCTGTTATCACCCTTTTTGATATTTACGGGATTGAGAAAATATTTTCCATTCAGAGGAGGCGGTCCGGCAAAAAAAGGATATATATTTTTATTGGCGACAAATTCCCCTTTCTCCCCATGAAGAAAAGGTGTAAGCAAAAGACTTGCAAGAATATAAAGATAAGTTTTTTTCATATTTCCACCCGATTTTCAATAACAAAAAAAACTCCTGTCCCCGCATGGAAAGAACAGGAGTAAAAATAAGATCACTTTTTGGCAAATCCGAGGACTTTCAAAACTTCAGAAACTGTTTCAAGATCTTCAAATCCGCTGTAAATAAACATTCCCTTCCCGACTTTCGTGTAACAGGTATTCACAAGACCGGGTTTATCCGCAACAAGAATAAGGGGTTTTGCATCCACAAGATCCTTGACGGCGACAGTATAGACCGTATTCAAAGTAAATTCCCGTTCTCTTCCCATCTCTTTGGTATATTTGTACTTTACAGGGATGCGGGTCTTCATATCATACGGTTTGTGATGCAAAGCCTCAAAGCCGTCAAATCCCCCTGCCCCGAAAGCGATCTCCCCTGTTTTTTCTTTCAACAGAGATAAAGAGGTATAAAGCATATAGATCGAGCCGCCTTCATTGAGGTAGGCAAGAAAATCTTTTTTGGCGGCAGCTGTAACGGGAGTACCGGTGATAAGAACAAGGTCATATTTCTTCAATTCAGAAAGGGGAGGAAGTTTTCTGCCGTTTTCCTTCCAGTTTTTTCCTTTGATCTGTTCATCATACTGGGATAATTTCAGTCCGGGGACTTTCAGTTTGTGTTTCAGCCAATTGTTGAAATACCCTTTGGCACAGAGGATGAGGGCATTTTTGCCGGCTTCTTCCTTTTTCTCCTGTGCGGAAACTGCCGGTAAGGCTGCACTGCAAAAAAGTGCAGCAAGGATCACGGGGACGATTTTTGCATAAAACATTTTTTTCTCCTTTGTTATTTTGATCAGACTGTTGCTGAAATATTTTTCCCGGTCTGTGGTTTCTTTCCTTAACATATTACCGCAAATACTTTTTTCAAGTCACCATGTCCGGAATTAATAAAAAATCCGGCATAAACTGTACTGAATAATCCAAAACACTCAACAGAATTTTACCTGCTGCAGCACTGCGGAAAAACAGAATATCATCTTGAAAAACCTCTCCATTCCGGCACAGCGGGCAATTTCGCCGGAAAACATTTCAAACATAAAAAAGGGGAAAACAGCAGTAAAAATATCACCATAAAAATATTTTGTATCATTTTAAGCAACTTTTTTCTGAAAAACACCTTTGCAATGACGCCGGATGTGTGTATAGTATTTTTCCGAAGAAATATTCCGGGAATATGGATCATTTTTTCACAGGCGGAAAATGCAAATTCCTTATTTTACTGTGAAAGACGGTCTGCCGGATCATAACAAAAAATCAACAGTATTTTTACTGAAAAAATAAATCCAACAAAACAAGGAATGAAAAATGATTGAAATGCAAAATGTAACAAATTCAGCGGCCTCAAAAATGTCAGATATACAATCTGCAAAAAATACAATCAATAAAGAAATCGAAAATTTAAGAATTTTAGAAGCTGAACTTGAC
>JAFVRL010000416.1 GCA_017504325.1 Lentisphaeria bacterium
GATGGAAGGCATGAACAGTTTGGTTATGCCTGGGTGATTTTGCCGTTTGCAGCAATATCTTTTGCCATCTGCCGCAGAGCGGCAAGGTCAAGTTTTCCGCTTCCCAGCATGGGAATAGCGGGTACTTCATAGAAGTTGCCTGCTTTGGGGATCCACAGATTTGTGATGTTTCTTGCACGCATTTCTGTGACGATCTCTTCCGGGGTCATCTTCATGGCAGTATGGATGACGATCAATGCTTCCCCTTTGGAACTGTCGGGAATACTGGCAACGACCGCCTGTTTGCTTTCCGCACCGATGATCTCGTTTATTGTACATTCCACAAGTTCGTGAGGTACCATTTCCCCGCCGATCTTACTGAAACGGGAGATCCTTCCGCAAAGGGTGATATAGCCGTTGACATCGATCGTTCCTATATCACCGGTATTGTACCAGCCGTCGTGAATGGCATCTGCCGTAAGCTGGGGTTCGCCCAGATAGCCCTGCATAACATTGGCACCCTTGATTTCCAGAAGTCCCTCTGTATCGTGGGGAAGGGGGCGTCTTGTAACAGGATCCACGATCCTTGCGCAGATCCCCGGCATGGCAGGACCGATACTTCCTTCCTTGCCCCGCTCCCTGCCCAGTTCCTCAATGGAGGAACCGATATTGATCGCTACGATGGGGGACAATTCTGTGCAGCCGTAACCCTCAATGAGAACTCTGGCACCATTATTCTGTTTATCAAATTTTTCAGAAATATCCACACGGAGTTTTTCCGCCCCGGCAATGGCAAGACGCACTGTACTGAACTGATCCGGAGTACATCTTCTCATATATGCCTGCATGAAGGTGGGGGTGGCAAGAAGGATGGTCACTTTGTGCTTTGCCATGGCTTTGCCGATGGCTTCGCAATCCAGGGGGTTTGCCACATAAACGACTTTACATCCCACCATTACCGGCAGCCAGAAGGCGGTACACATTCCGAACGCATGGAACAGTGGCAGACTGCCCAGCATCACATCTTTGGGCTGGAAGTTCATTACATTGATAAAAGAGTGGATATCGCTGTTGAAGTTGTGATGGGAGAGCATGACACCTTTGGGGATCCCTGTGGAACCGCTGGAGAAAAGAACGGCGGCAGTACGCATCACATCCCGGTGGCTTACCGGGGAGATGATGTTCATAAATTCCTGGTGAGGAAGAAGTATTGCCCCTGCTATCATCACAAATTTATCCCAGGAAGTGATCGTTCCGGCAATATCCTCCATAAATACCATTTCCGGCAGAACTTCATATTTGATCTTTTCCACAAATTTTCTGCTGGTGAGAATGTGGGTGATCTTTGCCTTTTTGATGGCATAACGCACAGAATCTTTAGAGGCGGTGAAGTTGAGGATGGCAGGAACTTTATCTGCCATCATTACTGCACAGGATGCAATGGCGGAGGCGGCACAGTTGGGGAGCATCACTCCCACATATTCACATTCCGGATCCACCATCTTCCGGATCTTTCTGCTGAAAATGGCAGAACCCACAAATGCTTTGAATGTAGTGACATCCTTGCCTCCGAAATCCGAGATGAGTACCCGGAAAGGATGTCTTTTGGCGTTTCTTGCCATCTGATAATGGAGAGGACGGTCTTTGGCTCTGGGGACCATTTCCGTATCAGCCCCCATTTCCGCGATCTTCTGACGCAGTTCAAAAGCGTCAATATCGCCGGGGACTTTTTTTCCGAATGTCACAGAGACCGGATGGGGGATCTCTTTGGGAATACGCAGCTTGTCTTTCTGATAATAATTGGTGAAGATACTTCCCCAGATCATACCGATCCGCACCGGGATCACCGGTACATTCATTTCTTCCGGCAGCATCATGGAATAACCGCCGCGGAATTCATCCATAAGACCGTTTTTACTGATCTTTCCTTCAGGAAATACACATACAGCCTCCCCGTTGCGCAGAGCTTTTTTTACTGTTTCAAACATCTCTGCCATATTTTTTACTCCGTTGCGGGGGACCTTGATGAATCCGGCAAAACGGGCAAGCGGCCGCAGGAAAGGTCTGTTGTAATAATCTTCATGCATAAGGAACCGGATCAATCGGGAGGTGCATGCGGAAATAATAAAGGCATCCACAAAGGAGGCATGATTGGAGACCAGAAGCACCGGACCGGAATCCGGGATGTTTTCCGCACCACTGATCCTCACCTTGTAAAGAGTGTTAGTGAGAAGCATCACAAATACTCTTACCGTAAAATCAGGCAATGTAAGAATGGCAAGAGTGATAAAGAGCAATGTCAGAACAGAACAGCTCAAGAAAAGCTGCGGGGGAGTCAGAGAGGGAAGATGGGAAGCTGCTTTTACCACTGCCGCAGGCAGATGAGCCGTATTCCCTGCTGCGGAACCTGCAACCAGAAGGAAAAGAAATGCAGAGACAAGGAGGGTGACTCCAAATGTAATAAAGTTGCTTACCGCCATGGCGGAACCTCTTGCCGCAGGATTTACTCTCTGCTGGAAGTAGGTACGCACAGGAACGATCAGGAACCCGCCGGAGATGCCGGCAAGGAAAAGATACAGGACTGCATAGGGGTGAATGACAAGATCAGCACCGGCAAAGGGCATGGTGGGGACCCCGGGGTAATATGCCGCAAGCGGCAGGAAAAGAGAAAGTCCCAATGCACCGAAGGGAATGTACCCGAGTTCGATCTTGAATTTTGACGCATGACCGCAGAGGAAACAACCGATCCCCATACCCGCTGCCGGAGCAAGGAGAAGGATTGTCAATTCTGCAGGAGAAGCATTCAGGGTGAATTTTGCCAGCATGACAGTAAGAGTCTGCACCGCAACGCCAAGCCCCACAAAATAGGCATCCCCGAGAGCTGTGATAAAAATGCCTCTTGTGGCAGTTACCGCTTTCCAACCGTTGCCGAGACTGCGGAAAAGTCCGCCCTGTTCATTTCTTTTACGGGGAGCTGCGGCGACCGGAAGAACCGTTACAGAGATGAAAAAGCCGATAATGGAGAGAGTGCAGAGAAATTCACCGCAGGCAAGGAAATTGTACTTGGTAAGCTGACAGAGAAGCGGGGCTGTTCCGGCTCCGATGATCGCTGCTGCAAATGTGACCATTCCAACATATCCGTTGGCGCGGGAAAGATTTCTGGAAGAGAATGTTTCCGGAAGGATCCCATTGAACGCAGGGCTGAAAAAGGCACTCTGGGCAGTCATCAGGAACATTGTCCCCAGAAGCGGTTTCACTCCCCAGGTGTTTATTTTTGTCAGACAGAGTGTTCCCAGTATCATTACTGCCAATTCAACGATTTTGCCCAGGATCATAATACTGCGCTTGGGCATCCTGTCAGAAAGAGAGCCTGCCGGAGCGCACAAAAGCAGAAAGGGCAGAACATATACCGTTGTGAGAATAAAGAGAAAAGCGGAATCATTGAAATAATCCACAGTGCCGCGGAACATACAGAGAATGATAAACATTTTGAAAGCATTATCATTGAAAACGCCGAAAAACTGTGAAAAAATCAATGGTATGAGTCTTCTTGTAAATGAAATATTTTCCTGTGCCATAAATGAATACTCCTTTTTGATGGCTCCTTACGGGGATGTCCTCACTATCCGGTAAAGAGCAGTATTGCTTTTACTTCTTTTCCGTTCCGCGCAGGAGACGGAAAAAAATATCTGTACTGTAAAGGAATTCCAGAAATTGCCGGAAACTGTAAAACAAGTTTCCATGACTGCTGAAATTGTCTCTTTTTGTTTTCTTTCTATTTTTATTTCCGGCAGAAACTTTATTGATTCCCGCGGATGATTTTTATTAAGACTTTCTGACGAATCCTCCGCCCGTTTTTCTCCGGGCGATCCATTTCCGGCATTTGCCTGCCGGAGGGCTGTTATCCGGTTATTCCCTCTCTTTCTTTACCGGGATCAGCAATTTCTGACCGATGAAAAGTCTGTCACTTTTCAGGTTGTTGATCTTGCGGATCTCCTGAACACTTACATGATATGCTTTTGCAATATTGAAAAGAACATGACCTTTTTCCACGGTATGTTCCACACACTCCACAGAGGCATCAACAGGTTCCTCTTTCCTGACAGCGGATCTTTTTTTCTGCTTTCCTTCCTGTGCGGCAGCCTGTCCCACATCCCGGATCAGCCGTTCCAGCTTCTGAATTTTTTTCTCCAGATTGCTGATTTTTTTCTCCAGATATTTGTGCCGGCTTTTTGCCGCCTCTTTTTCCGCTCCGGAATTTTGCTGCAGAGACTGGTTTTCTCCTGCAAGTTTTTTATATTCCTCTTCCAGAAAAGTAAGTTTTTTTCCCTGTTCCCTTACAGTTTCCGCAAGGCGTGCATTTTCATCCTGCATGACTTTCAGC
>JAFVRL010000417.1 GCA_017504325.1 Lentisphaeria bacterium
AGGGACGACAGAACAAAGCCCGGGGTTTTAACCCCGGGAAAAATTGTAAACAGAGATTCAAGCCCCATCGGGGCGCAGGAAAAAAATGTTGAAGCAGTTTTGTTGTAAAATAAATAAGAACCAATCTCTAATTACACATATTTTCACCAATTCTTAACGGTATTTTCCTGCGTCCCTACGGGACTTTATTCATGGGGGGGGACATATTTCCCGGGGTTAAAACCCCGGGCTTTGTTCTGTCGTCCCTGCAGGACTTATTGTATACTTTTATTTTCGGTTTCAAACAGAGTTTCCTGATCGTTTTGCGGAATATATTATAAAATATATGGGATAGCTGTGGATTTTTTTCACCATTTTCCCATAATAACGCGAAAATTTGTTCTGCATCCGGTGTTTTTTACCGGAAACAAAACGGAAAAACTGCAAAAATCATCCGTTTTTCACCGGATATTCTGCAATTAAGGGAAAAAATCACTCTTTTTCTCTCTTGGAGGATTGAAAAAAAGGATTTTATAAATAAATTAATTACAGTGTTTAAATTATTTTCAAAAGAAAAGGGATGGATTTTATGAGCAGGGGAAAAAAGATTTGCCGTTTGTTGTTCGGAACCGTAGACGATTTCCGGGAATGTTCCGGCAATTTCAATGAGTGTCCGGCTGCCGAAATCGCCAAAGTCACACTGGGGCAACTGCGTGTACTCAAAGCTGTCTATACCCTCTCCACCAATGAAAATATACAGGGCATCATGCTTAAAACTCTTGCAGCAAAAATCAATCTTACCGCAGGAGCTGCAAGTATCATCGTGGATTCCCTGGTAAAAATGAAACTGCTTGACCGCCTCCCGGATGAAAATGACAGACGGGCGGTGAAGATCCGTCTCTCACAGTATGGTGCCGAACATTTCCAGCGGCATTTCAACTATTTCACCAATACTATGGACAGGCTTATTTCGGATATTCCGGAGGCAGAACTGGATATTTTTGAAAAAATCCTTTCCCGCCTCCATTCAAACATCAGCAGTATTCTTGAGGAAGGCAAATGTGTACCCTCCTCCGGAAAACAGGGCAGGAAAACAAAGTAATCCTGCATTACAGTCAGAGAAATTTCAGAAAATGACAATTCTTTCTGCATCAACGCATAAAGAATTGTCATTTCAGTACGGTGAACTCAATTTCTGCCGGATTTTTTCCTGTTTTCATCAGGAATAAAGCGGAAGAACAATCCCGCATCCAGTTCCGTTTCCGTACGGATGATAAGAGAATCCTTTTCCTTCTTTACAATGGCAAAGGGGGCTTTACTTTCGATCTCTGCATTTCCGATTCCGGGATAGCTTACCTTGAAACGGAAACTTTTCGGGTACTTATCCGTTACCCCGTAAGCAGGCGTACAGCCGCAGATGGTAGCGATCACATCCCCTTTTTCAGAAAGACACACATTGAGCATCCCCAGTTCCGACCGATTGGCCGCTTCCGGCATAAGGAAGGAGGCTGCCTTCATCATACAATCGTGCATTTCGCTGCTTATGGTAGCCTGACCGCACCCCAGTTTCGGGCGGTAATCTTCTCTCTTTACCGTGGTGGGCGGCACATTGAAAAGAGAAGTCCTGCCCCATTTGGTTCTGTTACAGAAAAGAACAGGGATATCCGCTTTTTCCGCCGGATCGGAAGAACCGTACTTCAGTACCTCCGCGCCGTCTGTCTGATAAGAAGCAAGAGCTTTTTTGTGTTTGAATACTTCCGTACCGATCATACGCAAAGATCTCTTTTCCTCCATCTCTTTTACGCCGAACAGATCCTCCAGACCGCAAACCTTTTCAAATGCCAACAGATTGATCCCCTTTTTATGGGCGGAACGGATACTTTGCAGGATCTTTTCCGGAGTTCCTTCCGGAATGGGGGGAAGAACAAGGAAGGGAGCCTGTTCTTTTGTAAGACTGGCAAGTTCCCCGAAAGTGGTCTGGACGGGAGTATTGTAACCATTATGGGTAAGTTCAATAAAGGCATAAGCCATAGCTTCTTCCCCTGTATTGACCACATCCGACCACCCTTCAATAATGCCGGGAGCAGGCTCATAATTGCACTCATCTTCATGGTAGTCGCCCAGAAGTTCAAACAATTTGAAATCATAGCAGAAGAAGGGGGCGGCAAGCTGTTTTGCCGGGGGATTGCTCCGCATATTCCCCCATGCACTGATAAACTCCCGGAAAGAGGCTTTATCCGGTGTGGGACAATGGAATCCATAATCCCGCCAGTAATCAAATTTTCCATTCTTGAAATAAGGAGTGGCATAACAGAAGGTATAGACGATACTTCTCTGATGCTGGGGCAGACAGTTGTAGATCCCGAAGGGGGGATGTGCCTGATACACCGCACCGTCATTGCAGCCCAGTCCGCCGCCGTAATAGATCTCCGGGAAAAGTTTACGCATACCGGGATTCATAAGTTTGCAGTTGGCGATAAAGTAACTTGACCGCACTATGGTATAATCGCAGGAAAGATGGTATTCCTCGATAAAGAAATAACTGCCGTTTTTATTGCTTACTTCATCGCACTCATAGGAACGCACGGCAAGACGCGCTCCGTAAGCACTCTTGTAATTCTGTACATAAAGAGAACTTGGACCGTAAGAACCTCTGCCAACGGCAGGATTGATCTCCATAACCTCTTTCCAGAACTCTGCCGCCCGTTTTTTAAAGGCTTTCCCGGCAAAATCCACCCAGTCATTCCAGCAGGTATTCACAAGTTCATCAAACTGATCGTGACTCAAATGGTTTCTTTTACAGAACTCTGCCGGAAGATCGGAAGGATCTTCAGAAAGCATTTTATCAATGATCGCAGCAGTGGTCAGTTTCAGAGTGATTTTATTTTTGATGAGAAACTCTTTAAGCATCTTCAAAACGGGACCGCAATGACAATCCCTTCTGAAAAGGAAAAGTGATCCAATGTGACTTTCCCATTCCGGCACATCCTTATCCAGAAAATCCGCATGACGGATAAGTTCCCGGTTTGTTTCATTTTCCAGTGAAAAATCCCCGGAATTGCGTCTTGTAAGCATAAGATGCCATTTTCTGTGATAGACTTTCAGGATCTCCCAGATCTTCCATTTTGCCGCAATATACGGGTAACGCATTACCAGCGTATAATAATGTCCCATTCCGCCCCAGCCGCCAAGAGGATCAAAGGCATCGCTTTGCAGATTCTTGATCTCATTATTCATGGAAAGCATCATGGGAAGTCCGGAAGCAAGAGGGGGTGGCAATCCATCGGGATCTTCCGGCAGGACTTCAAAAATCTCCACATCATCAAAAAAGGTCTTCAAACCATTTTTCAGAGATAATTTCAAATGATAGATCCCGGAAGGAAGAACTTTATCAAGAGTCACTTTTTTGGCAATACACCCGAAAGAATCCTCTTTTACGGAAGAGGAAACCTTTGTCAATTTTACTTTCACTCCCGGAACGGCTTTACCGTAGGGATCCTGTATTTCACAGGAAAGAAGGAACTCATCCTCATAATAACACTCTTTCCGGTAAAATACATTCAAAAGGAAAGAGATTTTTTCATCATCGTAAAAATAGTGTTGTTCCTTTGCGTGCTGCAGAGCCTTTTCATACAGGGGAATATGCTTGGGGATACGGGAAACGATTTTTTTATCTTCCGGACTCTTTACCAGCAATCCCACAGAATCTTTCTTCAGGGAAGTTCCTTCATAAATCAGGACTCCATCCTGATCTTGTATCTGCTCCCAGGGCCCGTTTTCGCAGAAAAGCCAGGGTTTGTGTTTGACATGTTCATACCCAGCCGCTACGATATATTTTTCCGGGAAATCACGGCAGATCAGGGAAAGACGCATGGGCCAGGAAAGATTTTCCATTTTCCGGTTGGCATAATGTTTCCAGTCTTTATCAAGAATCACCATTTCCCCGTTGCGGAAGTAAATATTGAGATACTCTTTTCCCTCCGCTTCAATACGGATATAAGGACTTGTAACATAGTCATATTCATAGATCCATCCCCTCGTCCCGCCGTCATCCCGGTCGCCGCGGCCCCGGATGGTACCATCCATGACACAATCCAGCTGGACACAGTTATCCCCGCAGGGTGTAGCGGAAACATGAAATTTCATGGGTTCTGTCATTCCCTGCACGGTGGAAA
>JAFVRL010000418.1 GCA_017504325.1 Lentisphaeria bacterium
ATTATGTCCCAGACCCGATTGATTTTAAGCGGTGACGAAGCCGTTGCCGCCGGAGCCTATGCTTCCGGCGTGACACTCGGTGCCGGTTATCCCGGTACCCCTTCCACAGAGATCCTTGAACACCTTGCAAAACTTGGCGGCAAAGCACAATGGGCACCCAATGAGAAAGTAGCTCTTGAAGTGGCTTCCGGGGTATCCTTCGGCGGCGGCCGTACCATTGTCACTATGAAACATGTGGGATTGAATGTTGCCGCTGACCCGCTGTTCACACTTGCCTATACCGGCGCAAAAGGCGGACTTGTTATCGTTTCCGCAGATGATCCGGGTATGGCATCCAGTCAGAACGAACAGGACAACAGACTGTATGCCGCCTCCGCCCATCTGCCTATGCTGGAACCTGCAGACAGTCAGGAAGCATACGATCTTACCATCAAAGCCTTTGAGATCTCCGAACAGTTTTCCATTCCCGTCCTCCTGCGCATGACCACCCGTGTCTGCCACTCCCAGGGGATCGTGGATTGCCATAAGACACCGGTACAGCCTGCGGTCTGCCATTACGAAAAAGATGTGAAAAGTCACTGCATGGTTCCGGCATTTGCCAAACCCGCCCATGTAAAACTGGAACAGAAGATGAAAGATCTTGCCGCATGGAACGCTTCTTCCGGTCTGGTTCAAACCTTCGGAAGAGAAAATGCCCAACTGGGGATCATTACTTCCGGAGCAGCTTTCCAGCATTCCATGGAAGCAGCACCGGATGCAAAGATCCTGAAACTTGCCATGACCTGGCCCCTCCCCTATGAAAAGATCGCAGAATTCGTCAAAGGCTGCGGCAAGGTCGTCGTAGTGGAAGAAGGAGAAAAATTCCTTGCGGAAAAGATCCGTGCCAACGGTATTGAAGTAACTGCCAAAAAAGATATTTTCCTTTTCGGCGAATTGAATGTATCAAGAGTGAAAAAACTCATTGCCGGAGATGAAACTCCTGAAGAAGCGGCAAAACCCGGCAGACCTCCTGCCCTCTGTCCCGGCTGTCCCCACAGAGCCACTTTCAGCACTTTGCGGGATCTGGGTTGTATCGTTGCCGGAGATATCGGCTGTTACTCTCTGGGTCTGATGCCTCCCTTCTCCGCCATCGACAGCATTGTCTGTATGGGAGCAAGTATCGGTACAGGTCTGGGGCTGCGCCACACTCTTCCGGAAGAGGAAGCAAGAAAGGTCGTCAGTGTCATCGGAGACAGCACATTCCTCCACAGCGGTCTTACCGGTCTTGTGGAAATGGCATACAACCGTCCCGCCACAGGTCATGTGGTCATCATCCTTGACAACTCCACCACCGCCATGACAGGCTTGCAGGAAAATCCTGCCACAGGCCGTCATCTGGATATGAGTGAAGCACCGAAAGTGGATCTGGAAGGTCTTTGCAGAGCCGCCGGAATGGAATTTGTTGAAGTGGTGAATACGACGACGGAACAGGCAAAATTTGAAGAGATGCTCAAAACCCATCTTGCAGAAAACCGTATCGGTGTCATCATCGCCCGCCGTCCCTGTATCCTTCAGGTGAAAAAACTTGCAAAAGCAGCGAAAGCATAAGGAAGAGAGGAAGAAAAATGGAAAACGATAAACTCACCAACATCCTTTTTGCCGGTATCGGCGGTCAGGGGATCATCAAGGCTTCCGATATGCTTACCATTGCAGCGTTCCGCATGGGATTTGATGTAAAGAAAAGTGAACTGCACGGAATGAGCCAGAGAGGCGGTTCCGTCTCCAGTGATGTACGGTTCGGTAAAAAAGTATTTAGTCCCATGATCCCGGAAGGGGAAGCGGACTATCTTCTTGCTGTTTCTGAAGATCAGATCGAAGTATGTGAAAAGATGGCAAATGCCAATACGGTCATCATCAAACCTTCTGATTTTCCTGAAGAGATCGCAACATCCAAAATGTTGAATATTGCCATGCTGGGCAAACTCAACAAATATCTGAAGTTCCCCCGTACACTCTGGGAAGAACTTATCCGGGAATCCTTCAAAGGGGAAGTGGCGGAAGCCAATATCAAGGCTTTTGTCGATGCGGAAGAGATGTAATAACAAATACTGAAAACAAAGAAGGTCAGCAAAATGTCAACAGAAATAAAAGGTGTTCCCGCTCCCGGTTACAATCCGGTGAGTGCCAGCGATTACATTCCATTGGAAAAAATGCGGGAGATCCAGCTGGAACGGTTTATCAGGATCGTGAAAAATGCTTATGAAAATGTCCCGCTTTACCGTCAGAGACTGGATGAGGCAAACTTTGATATCCGCTCTTTCAAGAGTCTGGATGATGTCAAACGCCTCCCCTTTACCAAAAAAGTGGATCTGCGTGACACCTACCCCTACGGACTTTTTGCCAGACCTCTTAAAGACATTGTCCGTCTTCACGCCTCCAGCGGAACCACCGGCAAACCCATTGTGGTAGCTTACACAAAAGAAGATCTTGCCGTATGGCAGCAGACTATGTGCAGATCTCTTGCCGGAGTAGGCATGAGTTCAGAAGATGTGGTACAGAACTCCTATGGATACGGTCTTTTTACCGGCGGTCTGGGTGCGCACTACGGTGCGGAAGGATTGGGAGCCACCGTGATCCCCACTTCCGGAGGCAATACCGCAAGACAGATCATGCTTATGCGGGATTTCGGCGTAACAGCCATCACCTGTACCCCCAGTTACTTCATCCACCTTATTGATGAAGCCGGGAAAATGGGGATCGATCTGCGCTCTCTTCCCATCCGCAGAGGTGTATTCGGAGCAGAACCCTGGACAGAGGGGATGCGCCGTTATATCGAAGAAGCAGCCGGGATCAAAGCATACGATATTTACGGACTTTCCGAGATCACCGGTCCGGGTGTGGGATGCGAATGTGAATGTCAGAACGGTCTGCACATCTTTGAAGACCACTATTATCCGGAGATCATCGACCCGGAAACACTGGAAGTGCTTCCCGACGGTGAAGAAGGGGAACTTGTCCTTACCACATTGTCCAAAGATGCCATGCCCATGATCCGTTACCGGACAAGGGACATCACAAGCATTATGACAGAAAAATGTCCCTGCGGCAGAACCATCCGCAGGATCGCAAGGATCGGCAGAAGAAGTGATGACATGTTCATCATCCGCGGAGTGAATGTATTTCCCTCCCAGATCGAAACCGCCATCCTCAATGCGGAAAAATGTCTCCCCAACTACCAGATCGTCCTCACCCGTACAAAAGGACTGGACAATATGGA
>JAFVRL010000419.1 GCA_017504325.1 Lentisphaeria bacterium
AGGAAGCGATCTCCCCCATCGTCGCATAATATATATCCTTTTTCCCCGCCATCTTTTTGCAGAATTCTTCCATGACCTCCCAGTTGTTTGCCTTCGGGAACTCATAACTGTGTCCCCAAACAAGAAGTACGGACATTTTCTGCGGTTTGTAAGCAAGGTATTTATCCGCAAGGAGAGCTATATTATTTACATGATGCGCCTGTGCAGCCCATTTCATAAAATCACCGGGAAGAGTGAAAACAGCTCCTCTTCTGCCCACAGTTCTGGCATAAAGAAGATTGCGTTTCCTCATTTCTTCAATCACAGTTTTGGAATAACTGCCGAAAGGATAAGCGTATCCGGTGATCTTCTTTCCGGTGATCCGCTGCCATTCTCTGATCTCTTCATCCAGCTCTTTTTCCAATTTTTCCAGCGGGATCTTACCCATACTCAAATGATTCGCCCCGTGACCGGAGATCTCGTGATTGGCGTACAGAGTAAGGATCTCTTTTTCCGTCACACGGTTTTCCGGTTTCTTTTTCAACCATGCAGAGGGAATGTGAAAAGTTGCTTTCATGCCGTTTTTATTGAAGATCTCCACAAGGCGTCTGTCCGCAATATTTCCATCATCATAACTGAAGGAAAGTGCTTTCAAATTCCAATCAGGATAAGTTATTACGATCCCTTTTTCCCGCAGGACTTTTTCAACAGCAGCATTTCCTTTCCCGTTTCCGGCAAAAAGTACCCCTGCAAGAACAAGCAATACCCATACAAATACAATCTTTCTTTTCATATTTTACTTCCCTTCAAATATATTTTTGAGATATGCAGCACAATTACTGGTAATGGCATCCACACCGAATTCCACAAATCTTCCGGCACTTTTTTCATCATCAACAGTCCATACGGCAAAATCGTATCCGGCACTTTTAACTTTTTCCACGTATTCCTTCGTAATAAAGGAGAGATTTCCGGCAATATCCACCCCGTCGGCTTTCAGAAAAGCAAGTTTCTCTGTCAGCTCTGCGGAAGTGGGACCCCATGTACCATTCTGATCCACAGAAAAGGAGGTCAGGAAAAGTGCCTTGCGATCCGGATATTTTTCTTTGAACAGTTTTACGATATCCGCTTTGAAACTGATCATGACCACCTGACCGGGGTTTATATGAGCCTTGTCCAGTTCTGCGATCATTGCATCAATGACCCGGGGATCGTTTTCCTTGATCTCCACATAATACATCCTCCCCTCTCCCAGCTCTTTGAGCGTATCGGCAAAAAGCGGAATGCGGCAGGGCGAATACTCCTTTTTCCCGTAACAGACATCCAGTTTCTGCAAATCGGCAAAGGAAGTTTCCTCAATAATATACTCTTTTCCGCTTACCCGTAATGTATTGGCATCATGGCAGGTAACAAGAAAAAGATCTTTTGTCAGGTGAATATCACACTCCATACCATCGCTTTTCCGTTCTCTGGAAAGCGCAAAAGCCGGAAGTGTATTTTCCGGAGCGTCTTTACTTTCCCCTCTGTGAGAGATCCATATCATTTTTTTGTTCCCCTTTTCTGTTCAGGACTTTGTCCAATGCCGCAAACCCTTTGGGATTGACACCCCAATGCCCCATATTTTTCAGGATCGTGAAAGTCTTTTTTCCGGGAATATTCTGATAAGCAGCATAGACCGATGCCATGGGACAGACGGTGTCCCAATCCCCGGAGGAAACATGCACTTCCGCTTTGATCCTTCTGGCAAAGTTGGCGTTGTCGATGTAAGAGGTAGCCTTGATGATCTTATCTCCGTCTTTTGTGACACACTTACCGTTTTTTCCTTTTTTCAGGCGGTGCTGGGGAACGATCCAGCCGGATCTTCTGCCTGCCCATACTCCGCCGAGATCACAAAGTGCCGGACAAGTGGCAATGCAAAGTGTCACATCCTTATCCAAACCGGCAACGGCAAGAGCCTGGGCTCCCCCCTGACTGTAACCGGTCACAACAAGATCTTTTTTATTCCATTCCGGACGGCTCTTCATAAATTCCAATGCACGCAATGCTCTCAAATACATATCTTTGAAATAAATGGTCTCCCTGTCCGTGTTGCCGAAATAGAAATAATGTTTCAATTTTCCATTTGCCAGATTCCGGTAGAAAGAAGCCTCTCTGCCGTTTTCCAGTCCATTGGCATTCACATCAAAAGCAATGGCACGTTCAGCATACCGGGCAGGAATACTGGCACTTCTCACCCCGTAAGGATGATAAATGACGACCGCAGGCAATGTTCCCTTTTCAGCCTTTACCGGCATGGCAAAATACCCTGTTACAGGCAGTTTCCCTACACAAGTGATCTTTACATCCCAGGCAAGGATCTTCCCGTCATACTTTTTCAATTTTCCATTATTCCATGTTTTCAGATCCACCTTTTTATATTCCACCTTCATAGGGACTTTGGCAAGTTCCGCCTTTTTGGTATTCCAGAATTCGTCAAAATCCTTTTCTTCCGGATACCCCTGAAAGATCTCCTCCAGGGAAAAAGCGGCTCCCGCCCCCCCCTGTATGACGGCCTTTTTACTGTTTTTCACCGCCTTATTGTTCTCATCCACAACATTTCCTGTAACAGAACAGGAACCGGCGATATTCTGGGAGACAGCCACTTCTATACCTTTTTCCGTACTTACAGCATATTCTGTTTTTCTTCCGGTTTCATGGGAAACGATATATTTCACCCTCTTTCCGGCAATACTCCTGCCGTCCTTATCCTTTACTGTAATGAGAAATTTTGCAGTTTCCCCTTTTCTGTACTCATGGGAATCCTTCAGGCACTTGATTTCAAGAGTTTCTGCATCCCCCGCATAGAGTCCCGCTGCAAAGAAAAGTACAAACAGATAAAAAAATATCTTTTTCATTTTATTTTTTCCTTTTATGTTCCGCGTATAAAAAAAGGGGGGAAGACGACCGATCCCCTTCCCCCGTTTTATCACGCATTATTTGTGATCTATGTACCTTCTGATCTCTGAAAGGTTCACATATTTTTCCATTTTTCCATCTTTTTCCACCACAAGTGTGGGAGCCTGACGGATCTCATATGCTTTCGCCTTTTCCGGTTCTTCATCGGAAACAACCACATCATAAGCTATATTTTCCTTTTCAAGGAAACTTTTTGCCGTTCTGCAATTCGGACAGATTGTTGTCGTGAAAAGGGTGATTTTCTCCTTTGAAGGAGCTGCAGTTTCTTCATCAGCAAGCATCACAGGTTCTATCCCGTGACAGGAACACTCACAGGCGGCAGAACCGCGCACCGTGGTAAACTCTTTCTTCACCGCATTGAAGGCATTATAAACTTTCCGTTCCTTATATTCCTGACTCTTTCCGTCGTTCCAGTTCTGCACCGGACGGTAATATCCGGTAATACGGCTGTAAACTTCTGTTTTTCCACCGCAATCCGGACATTTGAAGGCTTCCCCGGCAATGTAACCATGATGCTGGCAGATGGAATAGGTGGGAGACATGGTATAGTAGGGCAGGCGGTAGTTTTCTGCGATCTTCCGCACCAGATTGGCGGCAGCTTTCCAATCCGGAAGTTTTTCACCCAGGAAGGCGTGGAAGACTGTTCCGGAAGTATAAAGAGTCTGAAGTTCATCCTGAATATCCAGGGCGGCAAAAATATCATCGGTATAATTTACCGGCAGATGACTGCTGTTGGTGTAATAGGGAGCCCCGTCTTCCCCGCCGGCGGTAATAATATCGCCAAAACGTTTCTTATCATGTTTTGCCAGACGGAAGGAGGTGGATTCCGCAGGAGTGGCTTCCAGGTTGTAAAGGTCGCCATACTGCTCCTGATAGTCGGAAAGACGGTCACGCATGTGGATAAGCACTTCTCTGGTAAATTCCTGTGCTTCTTTATGGGTGAGATCCTTTTTCAGCCATTTGGCGTTGAGACACACTTCATTCATCCCCACAAGCCCGATGGTGGAGAAGTGGTTATTGAATTTTCCCAGATACCGTCTGGTATAGGGATAAAGTCCTTCATCCAGAAGTTTGGAGATGACTCCGCGTTTGATCTTCAGACTGCGGGCAGATACATCCATCATGTGATCCAGACGCACATAGAAGTCCTCTTTATCTTCCGCAAGGTAGGCGATACGGGGCATATTGATGGTGACGACCCCGATGGAACCGGTACTTTCACCGCTTCCGAAATAACCGCCGGATTTCTTCCGCAATTCACGCAAATCAAGACGCAGACGGCAGCACATGGAACGGATGTCGCTGGGTTCCATATCGCTGTTCACATAGTTGGAGAAATAGGGAGTACCGTATTTACTGGTCATCTCGAAAAGAAGTTTATTGTTTTCGGTCTCGGACCAGTCAAAGTCTCTGGTTATGG
>JAFVRL010000420.1 GCA_017504325.1 Lentisphaeria bacterium
GTTTTGGATGCGGAAAACTCTGCCGCCATTGGTAAGAAGGGTACGGAAGGAGGTATAGCCGTTTTTATATTCTGTATCCACATTTTTTCCGAAAAGGTAATCTTCCACTTTTACTTTCCCTCTGATACGGATCAATGTTTCCTTCATGTCCACTGTGGAAAGGACTTTATTAAAGATCAGGTAGGTGTCTTTCCCGTGTATCCATTCCCGGGAGATGACGGCAGGATCGGAAACGATGAGACGCGGTGTTATATTTGCTTCACGCAGGAGTTCTTCTGTAATGGCGGGAAAACTTTTATATTTGGCAAGTCCGCTGTTGAGTCCGGAAACGATGATCCTGCCTTTTCCGTAAGGAACGGAAAGGATGGCGGCTTCTTTGGTATCGAAGGACGCAAGGATCTCTCCTTTCCCTGCCGGAGCAAAGATCCTGTCACCTTCCGGCAGTTTGTCTGAAAGTCTGCCGGAAGTGAATTTTGTGCTTGCTGTGTAGGTGGGGATGACTCCGGCTGTACGGAAAATCAGGTCGGAAGGCATACCGAAAGCATCAAACTGCCCGACTCTGCCTTCTGTAAGGAGGATTCCTCCATTTTCCGCAAAAGCGAGGAGTTTTTTCTGCACTTCTTCTGTAAGATATATGGTCTGTGGAAGGATCAGAAACTTTACCGGAGAAGGAAGGGTATCTTCAAGCAGCATTTCCTCCGGTATGACCCTTGCATTGCGCTGGGTGGTGAGGAAAAGTGCATAATAATTGGATACGGCTGTAACATGAGGTGAATAGGTCTTCTGCCCATTCATTCCCCAGTTCTGATCGTGGATGCGGCTGGTTTGGGAAAAGAGGATGCCGATCTCATTTCCGGCGCGTTTCCCGTCCAGCAGCACATGGTCGAGAGTGCGGATCTCTTTCATAAACTGACCGATCGCCGCTCCCCGGAGGTTTTTCCTGTCCAGAATATCCAGGAAACTTATGGAATCGGAACCCCAGGAATAAACATGCAGTTCCGCTCCGGTCATGCCGCCGGAAAGTTCTTTCCAGAGCATTCCCTGCAGTCTGTGTTCATTTACATCTGCGTAAGTACCGCCCCATTCGGAGGTGAGGACCTGTTTGCGGGTGAGATCGTTGAAGATCCATTCTCTGGAAGAGGAGGTGGTGGTTCCGTCAATGGCGTTTACATCACTGTATTTTGTAACATTGTAGAAGTTGACGGCGTAGAGGGGGGATTCCATGCTGCCTGTGGATGGCATGGTGAATACATCCAGATCTTTTTTGAGTTTTTTGATCTCTTTATAGATGAGGGCATACAATCCTTCCAGTCTTGCTTCCCGGCAGTTTCTCCAGTGTTCCCAGATGGCGTGTTCGCTTGCTGTGGCAGGCTGACGGCGGGGGAGGAGAATATCCTCAAATTTTTTGTAAGAAGTTCTGCAATGACCATTGAGGGCTTCGATACTGTTTTTATAATATTTTTTCAGATATTCCTGAAACTCTTTCTGCGCAGGAGTCCCCCAGTAACTGTAGCCTATCCCCATTTCATCACCGGTACCGATACGGAACTGTTTGATCCCTGCTTTATCATACAGGGCAAAGCGTTCTTTGAGTGTTTTGTGGAATACTGCATAGGGGAAAGGTATTCCCTTACCGTCTTTTACGGATCCGTCCACAGGATTGAATGTACCCATTCTCAAGATCCGGTTGGGTTCGGCTGCATAAAGGAACTTATGGTCGCGGCTGATGCCTTTGCGTTTGGCATTTGCCTGTTTGTCAAGGACATACCAGGGGTGATCCGTACCGCTGTAAACGGTAACCCCCATGCGTTTCATCTCATCAAACAATGCCCCTCTGAAGCGGTAGAGATTGGCGGGAAGGGTAAGGGAGGCGATCAACTGAAGTGTGCCGTAACGGTGTTTGACAGGTACTCCGGCAGGTTTCTTTACATTGGAGAGAAGGCGTGAGGCTTCTTTATCGTAAGAAGCAAAGATTTTCTGTGCTTTCCGGATCTCCTGAATCATTTTCTTTGTAAGGGCGGCTATTGTTTTTGCATCTGTCTTTCCTGCAAGATATTGGTCATGCTGTTTGTGATCTTTCAGGATCGTCTGGAAACGGTCGTTCATTGCGGTAAGTTTTTCCATTTCCTTTCTGTGATCTTTTTTATCCAGATAGGCGGCAATGGCGGCATCCCGCATTTTTGCGGCAAGAATGATATATTCCCAGGAAAAATCGCTCCACAGCAGGGCAAGGTCACAGAGATCTTTATAATAGGCTTTCTCCTGTTCCTGCGGGAATTTCATCTCCTGAAGGTGAAGGATGGCTTTGAAAACATCTTTTCCCTTTGCGCCTTTCAGAAGACCTTCCCCGATTGCCCCCACATTGGTGAAGGTACTGCCGAAGATCTGGGTATTATAGTATCTGTAAAGGACAAAATCCGATGCTGCTCCAGTGCGTTCCCTGTAAAGATCCAGAGAGACATCCCCTGCAAGGACATAATTGGTACCGTCCCCGTAACCTCCGTCACTTCCCTTGATGACATTCCAGCGGTCGATCCCGGTAAAGGTGACTTTTGCATCCTGATAGGATACGGGGAGAAGATCGCCCACAAGAGTGGAGGCTTCATCACTTATCTCAAGAGGATTTTTTGCATTGCGTTTTGCCCACGCCCAGCTTGCATCCAGTTTACGGATGAGAAAGGGGGCAAACCAGCCTCTGCCGTGCTGTTTGGTGGGGTCTTTCGGGTAAAGGGGATTATAGACAGATGGAATACACGTTGCCGCGATCACATTGCCGCCCCGTTTCAGAAATTTGAAAATGGCGTCTTCCCCTTCCAGAGCCATTCTTGCATAAGGCATGACAAGAAGTTCTGCGGAACTGGAGGGGAGGGCGGCAAGATCTTTATCGGCGATCCTGCGTACACGCATACCTGCTTCTTTCAGGCGTTCTTCGATCCATTCCACTTTCTGGAAGGGAGTCTGCCCCCGTCTGCTGTCCGGAATGTAGATTGCCGCATTTTTACTTTTCAGCGGCGGAAGAATAACTTTTTTCAGTTCCTTTTTTTTTACATCAGAGGATACTTCCGGAACGGAAAGAACTTTATATTCCTCTTCGATCTCTTTTGCTGAAAGGGGTCTATTGTAAACTTTTGCCTCATCCACGATGCCTTTGAACCACTGTCCTTCATGGGAAGAATATTTACCGATAGTGGTGTCGATCTTTCTGTTTACAGGCATTGCCCCTACAAGTTTCAGATCTTTTTCCCCGCCGAAACGCCGGGCATTGGCTCTCTGTTTGCCGTTGACATAGAAACGCAAGATCCGTTCCCCTTTCTTTTCCCCTTTTGTACTTGTAACAACAAGATGGTAATAGGGGGATTCCGGACGGGTGGCATAGGTGAGGTTGGTATAGATCAGACTTTTTCCCTTCACATTTCTGCTGTGGAAGGAAATAAAGGAATCATAAACATAACACTGGAAACCTATATTGTAATTGCCTCTGGCAAAAAGGTTCATGCCCCGTTTGGTATTTTGCATTTTGAACCATATCGAATAGGTGAATTCTTCCGCAAGGTCAAGATCTTTGCTCCAGGGAATATTGATATAGGAGTCTTTGCCTTTGAGTTCAACCGCTTTTCCTCTCACGCCGAATTTTTCCCAGTTGCCGTTGACAAGTTTTGCATGATGACCTTTGCCGGAATGGTCTTTGATGACTTCGCCCTCACCCTCATCAAATTTGAGATGCAGAACAAGGGAGGGATCTGTTGCAGAAAGTGCAAAAGCACAGAAAAATCCCGCAAGGATTGTAAGAATTTTTTTCATTTTTTTTCCTTATATTATATTATGATTTTGTCTGTATAAAAATTATCCGGCAGAAGACCAACCGGATAAAAAGAGCAGGAATATCTTATTTGATGTAAGTACCGTCTTTTGTACGGTAAACATTGATCCTGTAACAATTTTTCTTGAATACAGCGGGAGTCAGCCCTTCCACATGACCGTCAACGAACCAGAGATTGGCAGCTTTGCCGTGACGGGTATGGACAATGCCGGCTGTAAGATAATTGCTCTGGTCGTATGTATAATAGTTTGCTGATTGCAGAACAGCTCTTTTTGTAACGGTACTTGTTACTGTATCTCCAAAGAAATGGAACTGGGAGGGGGAGGCTTTGTAAGGGGGTGTGAGACTGTTGATATAACGCTCAAGATTCACATAATACCCTCTGTACGGGTCATTTTCAAAGACATATATCCAGCTTACTCCGGTACCGCTTGTGATCATTCTTGTACCGTAAAGAATATGAGAGAAATACCCGGGAGAGGTGATTACGTATTTCGGGGAGGGGCAGCCGTAGGCTTTCAGCCTTTTATCCAGATAGCCGCTGAACTCCAAACCTGTGGTACGGGAAAGATGGAAGGGGATCCAGTGGTTTTTGACCACATCGCTGTTATTGTTGCTCTGCATGACCCAGCCTTTGTTGGCATCCTGATAAAACTGGA